>JAZUHA010000153.1:0-3642 GCA_045641485.1 Acutalibacteraceae bacterium | reverse complement strand
TAACCGTTTTTCCATTCGCAATAGTCAAGAACTTCGTAGTTTATTTCGTCATTGATAATTCCTTTTGTTGCATAGAAAGCCATTTCAACCATATTACCTATGGCAAATGCTATGCACATGGGAATTTTCTTTAAATAGAGTCCGTTTTTCTTTCCGCCTATACAACCTGTAAGGAAGAAAAGTCCCTCGGAAAATACTATTGAGCCACTTTGAAGAAGCCACAAAGCCTTTGTGGAAAATACTTTTCTGAATTTAGGTACAAAAGCGTAACTTGCATAAGAAACGGGAGAACCGGGTATTCCGCCGATTAACGGCAGTGTTGTGAAATTAAGAACATCTGCATAATAAAGGTCTTCACCGGTACCGACATCAATACCGCCTATAAGTCCCGTTAATGTATAAATAAGAAGCGGTTTGTTTCTGAATACGGACATTATACCTTTTACGGGATGCGGAGGTTTTTCGCTTTGCGGAACTCTTTCTTTACTTACAAAATACCAGTAAATAGTGGGAATCATAACAAGAGACCAAACTATGGTTTTACTTGTTACAAACATTTTTGAAAGCGAAATATTGAGTTTTCCGTTTGATACAAGGTCAAACAATACGCCGACAATCTGACCCGGAAGTTTACCGAAAAGCGAACCGACAAAATTTGCGCTTACCAGAAGAGATGTTCTTTCATTCGGGTTTGGTGTAAAAACATTTTTTATGTAACCGCCGCCGCCGAAAAATGCGTTTATCGTTTCACTTGCATACGCATATACCATATACATAACAAGTTTACCTGCCGCATCAAGCCCCATAGCATCGGCAATCATAGGCATAAAGCACATAAAAAGACCTACGGCAATACCGGGAATCATCGAAAGATACTGGAACACCTTAAACTTACCCCAACGGGTACGCATATTATCAATTATGGCTGCTGTAATCGGGTCGTTTATTATATCGTAAATACCCAAAGTTGCATTTGCTCTTGAATGGGCTTTAGGCTCTACGCCGAAAATTTTATAGAGCCAGATATCGGAACCTATATCGAATTTGCCTAAATTTACCGTACTGAAAACAGTAAAAAGAATGTAGCCTATACGCTCTTTGGTCGTACAGAAAAGACGGTTCATATAAGCCTGATTCATTTCAGGCACTGTTTCTCTTTCATATTCGGGAGTAACTTCCTGCTTTTTCACTTCATTAGCCATTTGCTTTTACCCCCTCTTGTTCTTTTTCACGCTCTTCAAGTTCTTTTACTTTTTCGTCATAAATAGCCTGAAGGCGTTTATACTGTTCTTTTCTTATATCATCGTGAGAAACGCCGTCGTCTAACATTTTAAAGTACTCTTCTATCGGAATACCGCCGACAAAAGCCTGTTTATGTTTTACTTCTATGCCCTTTTTGAATACGGCAAAATCAACGGCAAAATTGACAAACATCAATGCTATATACAAAAAAGTTCCGACAGAAAGCGAACCACTTATAATAAAATCCTTCGGTGAAGCACTGAAACAAACTGCCGAACCCACGGAAAAAGCCAGCATAATTATATCTAAAGAAAAGTTCCTTACTTTACCTTTGGGAGAACATGAAAGCATCAGAAAAACAAGGTGCAGCAAAAGTGCCACTGCACTTAACACAAAAAGAAGTATACTAATCAGCATGGGTATGCACGAAACAAGAGAATTCAGCACTTCACCTACATCAAAACCGTCTGCACTGAACATATTCACTATTTTGAGTATATCTATTCCGCCGGAAGTTTCCGGAAGAGGAGATAAGCACTTACCGTTAATAAGCGGTAAAAACAAACCGCCTATCGGGAGAATGCTTGTGAAAATTCTTGCCACAGCAAGTTTGGAGCCTGCAAAGGAAGCTTTCAGTCTGTCTATTTTCTTTTGAAAATGATAATTCTGAACTTCGGCTTTATCGGCGTCCTGCATAAGTCTTTCCTGCAAATCATAAATAAAAATGTTTGCACCGCAATGAGGACAATGCTGTTTCCAATCAATCAATCTGAGATGCTGACCGCATTTCGGACAATTTGCCATTCTACCACCACTCTAAAATCAGTTATATCTTAAATTAACATAAATTTTATGAATTGTCGAGAGTTTTTGTTAAAAACAATTAAAAATTTTCGTTGCCTGTTTTGTGCATTTATGACATAATTTCAAAAACGCTTGCATTTGCAAGCATTTTTGTGTATAATAGTATAAGAAAGGGGTTTTTTATATGGTAAATACAACAGCTGTCTACGCCCGCATTGATACCGAATTGAAAGAGAACGCCGAAGGAATACTCGCTCAACTCGGAATTACTCCGTCAAGTGCAATTCAAATGTTATACAGTCAAATCATTTTAAACAGAGGTATGCCGTTTGAAGCAAAACTCCCCGTTAACAAACCACTGTCAGTCGGTTCAATGTCAAAAGAAAAATTTAAAGAAGAGCTTTTAAAAGGAATTTCATCGGCAAAAGAAGGCGTTCTGTTTTCTGCCGATGATGTTGACAAATACCTTTCAGAGGAATTCGGTATATGAATATTTATTCAGTTCATTACACTCCCCTGTCTTTGCGGGATTTAAAGGATATTTATTATTATATAGCTTTTGAACTTAAAGAGCCTATTGTTGCCAAAAAGCAAACAAAAAGAATCAAAGATACCGTAAAAGGACTTTCTTCTATGCCAAATCGGTTTGCAGTATTGGAATTTGAGCCTTTTTTGTCACCGGGAGTAAGAAAAATGCCTGTTGATAATTTTCTTGTTTTTTACCAAGTTAATGAATCTTCAAAATCAGTAACTGTTATCCGCATTTTTTACGGCGGCAGAGATATTGAAAAGCTTTTATGAAAAAATAAAGACTTACTTGATTTTTAATGTTTTAAGATATATCTTTTGGTCATCCGTTATACGGTAGCTTTCACACGCTTTCACTATGGTTTTATTATGAACCCATACTGAAAGCTTTTTATTTTCAAGGTATTTAACGGTTTCTTCCCAATGCTTTGAAAGTGCCGTAGCATAAAACCACGCAATCATCATATTTACATAATACTCATCGGAATGAATTTTTGCGGGTACAGACAGATATTCCTCTTTAAAATCACCGTCAAGGAAAAAAGTCATAAGCATATCAACACCGAAACGGCAGGTATATGTTTCGGGTGAAGAAGTCCATTCGTATATTTTTTCAATAAGACCGTTTTTATTTTTCTTAAAAATATTCGGTTTTAATGTATCGCAAGCTGCCCAGTTATCAACATAAGGCAAAAATTTTTCGAGTTCACACATCATTTCATCATAATTTTTCATATTTGAAATAAATATGCTGTGCAGAATATTTTCGTCATAGTATTTATGCGGTAAAGAAGACAGAAAATCTTTTGCTTCTTCTGTGTTTCTGTAATTTTTTTCAACATCACGAAGAAGCGGTACTTTAATTCCGAGAAAACAATCTCTCGGAATTGTCGGTGCTAATTTATGTTGAAAATCTGCGTTTTTCTCATCTGCAAGTTTAAGTAATGTTTCCTTAATTGTCATTTTTACTCCGCAATTTTATTTATTTTAATAAAATAATCAATAAAATTCTCAATCTTTTTTAAAATTTCTTTTTCTTTTTCCGGTTCACGGTCACAAAGCAGAATA
>JAZUHA010000152.1:0-9772 GCA_045641485.1 Acutalibacteraceae bacterium | reverse complement strand
CCTTGGCTCACAGAACGACATGGCTACGATCCGACTTCACTTATTATGTCAGACGGCGACAATGTTCAGTGGATGTCAGACGGTTGCAGTGAGTTCAGCCGTTACCTTTCACTTGAGCGTGATTATCCCGTTACCTGGGGCTTCCCGTGTATATGTCAGGATATTTGTTCTTCCGTAACAAATATGTTTTACTCCAAGGCAGACGATAAAACCGAATTTATAGCAGGTCCCTCCGGCATAGGCTACGGCTTGCCGTCTGCATACGAAGAAAAGAGTATGGACGAATATACAACACAAACTGCCGCCGCAATGCTCAAAAGCGGAATGCGGATTGCAACAATTCTTGATGATAAACCTACAGCGATAAAAACCGCATCTTTTACAAGAAAATTCGATTATTATTCAAGATTTGATAATATAGACGGCGGAATAATTTTCCTTGACCCGCAGATGTATTCGGCAGGTGAGGGCAAAGTATGGTTCAGCAACGGCAAACCGTTTTTGACCGTAAGAAAAACTCTTTGGTCAACCGACGGATATGACGGCATAACAGACGAATGGATGAAACAGCAGGCTGCGGAAATAAATTCTTATATAGCGGACAATAACTCTATTGACGGCTATTCCGCAATATGCGTTCACGCCTGGTCTGTTACTCCCGAAAAACTCAACGAGTTTGTAAAACTTCTTGACGACCATATAGAGATAGTTACAACAGAACAACTCATAAATATGATAAGTGAAAATGTAAATAACTAATATTTATACTATAAAATTATATATTTAATTAAGAAAAACACCGCAGGAGAGCCTGAACTTTCCTGCGGTGTTAATGTTACTTTAAGTTGGAATGTTATTTTTTGACTTTTGCATTTTTAACCGAACTTGCTGCAGATTCTTTTGAATATGCATTAACTGCGGTAACTTTTACATATATCTTCTTTCCGCCCGTGAGTTTTGTAAGTGTATAAGAGGTATTTGATGTGGTAGTTACTTTTGTCCATTTTTTGCCGTTTGTTGATTTATAAACAACATATTTTGAAGCGCCTGTAACTTTTTTCCACGAAGCGGTTGCCGTTTTTGATTTTGAAGATTTGAGTGTAACTGCGGGTGCATTTGTAAGAGTACCTGTTTTTAAAACAGTTGAAGTTTTTCCGGCTGATTTCTTTGTGATGTCAAGTGCAGTCACTCTGAACTGATATTTCTTACCTGCCGTCAGTTTTGATGCAGTATAAGTTGTTTTGTCGGTTGTGGTAAGAACAGTCCATTTTTTGCCGTCTGTACTCCGTTCAACCTTGTAATACTTGGCACCCGTAACTGCGGTCCAGGTAAGTTTTACAGAGGTTGTTTTGACTGCAGGTGCCTTTAAGCCGGTTACCTGTTTAAGTGAAATAGAGAAACTTAAAGTTTTTGTACCGGAATAATTACCTTTAAATGTAATAGTAACCTTTCCTGTACCGATATTATTGTTGTTCGAATATGTAACGGTGTAATTTGAAGAGGTGATTACATTGCCTTTGCTGTCTTTTACCGTAACAGTCGGTTTTACGGCTTTACCGTTGTAAGTAAACGCAGAAGCCGAAAGAGTAAAGGTTTTGGGGGAGTAAATTGTTGTGGTTTTGGATATTTTACCGCAACCGGCACATTTTGTTTCGATTTTGCCGTTAGATTTAAGTGTGGCTTTTGTTGTAATTGCTTTATAATTGTGTGCCTCTTTGCCGCTTATTGCATCACATCTTTCACATTTGTGCCAGTGGTATGTTCCGTCAGATTTAAGCACGGTGTAGTTGTGTCCGAGTGCATTGATTGTTCTTGTTTCTTTAGTTCTGCAATCCGAACAGAATCTTACTTCTTCTCCGGCTTTGGTGCAGGTTGCCGATGTCGAGACTGTCCATACGCTGAAATGATGGGTGTGTGCTTTGGTAGTAACTTTTAAAGTTGCCGTATTATCACTCTCACCGGCAGTGCATACGGCGGAAATAACAATATTATAGGCAGTATTCGGAGAAAGATCGATAATCGAAATACCTGCGGTTTGGGTTACGTCATAAAATTCACCGTTAATATAAACATAATAGCAAACGGCATCGGTTACTTCATTCCAGGTAATATCAACGGTGTTTTCCGTAATTGATGTTGCTTTTATTCCGGTTGGTGCTGCAAGTGCATTTTTTTGCCAAAGAGCATATACGGTGGTGTTTGACTGAATAAGAGTGTTTTCAAAATCGAATTTTTCGGATGAAGCGGAATTTGCAGCCCAACCGGTAAATATGTATCCGGGTCTGGTCGGAGAAGCGGGTACATCGGCTGAATAGTTGTTGAAACTATGGGATTCGGGAACGCAGAAACTGCCGCCGTTCGGGTGGAAAAATACGGTTGTACTGTTATCATCATGCCCCCAATATGCATAAAGAATTATGTCTTTAGCAGGCATTTTTGTTGTACTCGTAACTTTTTGTCCGGAACCGTTTGCCGCTCTGTACCAGCCTTTAAATGTCTGACCTGCAAGCGTGGGTGTAGGCAGTGTGCCGATATTCTGATTATATTCAACTCTAACACCGCCGGTTTTAACCGAACCGCCTATCGGATCAAAGAAAACGGTATATGTATTTGCAGTCCATTTCGCATAAAATGTTGTATTTGATTTAAACTCTGCCGCAGCAAAGTCAACGGGGGTTCCGGAACATTCGGAGTTTGTAAACCAACCGCCGAATGTATAGCCTTCTCTTGCGGGAATAAGAGGTGCGGGTGTAATTCCGGGAACTGATGTTTTAGTGTATTCTTCAACAGCATCATCACCGATAAGAATTTCTCCGCCGGCTGCATCGTATTTTAACGTAATCGGTGTAAATACATTTACTTTATTAAATCCCGTTGCCGAAGATGTTTTATACCATTTAGTGGCAGTGGATGGATTTAATCCGCTGTTATCGTTAATCACCGGGCAATTTCCGAGGAAATAAACATTTTTAATATTTGTGCAATTTCCGAAAGCATTGTTTGCTATGGTTTCGACAGAAGCGGGTATATATACTGTTGTAAGGGAAGTACAACCGTAAAACATATCATGCGGTATTGTTTTTACACCGCTTCCTATTACAACACTTTTAAGTGAAGTGCAGTTTTGGAATACTCCGGCATCGCCGTAATTTGCATAAGCTACTTCAGTTAAAGAATCGGGCAGATTTACGCTCAACAGGGAAGAGCAACTGTGAAATGCTTTAAGTCCGATTGAGTTTATACCCTTTCCGAAATCAATTGTTTTAATAGATGTGTCGTTGCAAAATGCCTCTGATTGAACTTCTTTAAGAGTGTCCGGGAATTTTAATTCTTTTAGTTTAACGCAATTTTGGAAAGAATTGACTCCGATTTTCTCCAAACCTTCCGAGAAAATAACGGTTTCAAGTGAAGAACAACCGCAAAACGTATCATGCGGTATTGTTTTTACACCGCTTCCTATTACAACACTTTTAAGTGAAGTGCAATTTTGGAATGCTCCGAAATTATAGTTATTTGAATAACCTATATAAGTTACGGAATCCGGAATTTCAAATGTTTTAAGTTTAGCACAGTTGTAAAATGCTTTTTTTGCAATGGTTCTGAGTTTGTTGGGGAAGAATACATATTCTATACTTGTTCCCGAAAAAGCATTTTCACCGATTTCGGTTATATATTTACCGTCAAATGAATTAGGTATAAACGCTTCTGATTCCGAACCTTTATACTTTGTGATTCTTGCTTCTGTTGTACCGTTGTTGTTAAACAAAACGTACTCATAGTTGCCGTTTGTGAGTGTTTCGGCAGAAAAAGCGACTGTTATAAAGCAGGTAATTATTGTTGCAATACTTAACAGTGTTAATAATAATTTAGATATCTTTTTCATAGTTTATCCTGTCTTTCTTTAATATAAAAAATACGGTTTAAAAATTATCGCTAATTTAAAAACCGCATTTTTAATTGTTATTAGTTATTTATTACAGTTCTGCAAAGTACTTGATTGTACGAACCATCTGGCTTGTGTAGGAGTTCTCGTTGTCATACCATGAAACAACCTGAACTTCATAAAGGCCGTTGCCGAGGTCTGCAACCATTGTCTGTGTAGCATCAAAGAGAGAACCGAATTTCATACCGATAACGTCGGAAGAAACGATAGGATCTTCATTGTAGCCGAAAGAAGCGGAAGCGGCGGCTTTCATAGCAGCGTTGATGCCTTCTTTTGTAACGTTGTCGCCTTTAACAACTGCCGTAAGGATTGTTGTGGAACCTGTCGGAACGGGAACACGCTGTGCGGAACCGATAAGTTTACCGTTGAGTTCCGGAATAACAAGACCGATAGCTTTAGCGGCACCTGTTGAGTTGGGAACGATGTTTGCGGCACCTGCACGTGCACGGCGAAGGTCGCCTTTTCTGTGAGGACCGTCAAGAATCATCTGGTCGCCTGTGTAAGCGTGGATTGTGCTCATAATACCGCTCTGAATTGCGGCATAGTCATTAAGTGCTTTTGCCATGGGAGCAAGGCAGTTTGTTGTGCAGGAAGCGGCGGAAATGATTTTGTCTTCTTTGTCAAGAGTTTTCTCATTAACGCTGAATACGATTGTTTTAAGGTCATTACCTGCGGGAGCGGAGATAACAACTTTCTTTGCACCTGCGTCAATGTGAGCCTGGCTCTTATCTTTTGAGCAATAGAAACCTGTGCACTCAAGAACAACATCTACACCGATTTCGCCCCAGGGAAGGTCTTTTGCATCTTTTTCTGCATAGATTTTAAGAGTTTTGCCGTCTACGGTTATGGTACCTGCTTCGTCATCGGCGGCAACTGTGTGAAGATTTTCACCGATTTTGCCGCAGTAACCGCCCTGTGCGGTATCGAATTTAAGAAGATGAGCAAGCATTGAGGGTTTTGTGAGGTCGTTGATGGCAACAACTTCATAACCTTCTGCACCGAACATCTGACGGAATGCGAGACGGCCGATTCTGCCGAATCCGTTAATAGCAACTTTTACTGACATTTGAATTACCTCCAAATATTTTTTTGAAATTTCAACGCTCATATTTTATCACAAAACATAAATATTGCAATAACTTTGAGTGATTTTTAATTTGTTATTTTAACTTTTGTCAGTTTGACAAAAAAACAAAAGGAAAACACAGGCTTTTTATGTTATTTTCTATACAGTATTATTTACATATTTACGACATTTATCGGCTTTCCGTCAAGAAAAGCCCGTAAATTGCCGTTAAGTATATTAAGAAGTCTTACTCTTGTTTCGTATGCCGCCCAGGAAATATGCGGAGTAATAAGACAATTCGGTGAATTAAGCAGGGGATTGTCGTTTGAGGGCGGTTCTGTTGACAGAACATCTGTTGCGTAGCAAGAAATTTTACCGCTTTTTAAAGCATCGCTCACATCTTTTTCGTTCACCACTCCGCCTCTTGCCGTGTTAATTATAACGGCGCCTTTTTTGACTTTACTTAAAAACTCTTTATTTACGAGTTCTTTTGTTTTATCGTTAAGAGGGCAGTGAAGTGTAATAAAATCACTTTCCGTTAAAACTTCATCAAAGGTAGTAAAAGTAACTTTATTCGCACCGTCTTTTTTACCCGAAGGTGTATACGCTTTTACTTTCATTCCGAAAGCGGCGGCAATTTCGGAAACTTTTCTGCCTATTTTGCCGAAACCTATTATGCCGAGTGTTTTGCCGGCAAGTTCCGTAAGCGGACTTTTTATGTAGCAAAAATCTTTGCAGTTACTCCAATCTCCTTTTTTTACCGATTCCGTATATTCATATATGTGATTTGTTATTTGCAGAATGTATGAAAAGACCATTTGCGCCACACCGTCTGTGGAGTAGGAGGGGATATTTGAAAGCGGGATATTTCTTTTCCTCAATGCTTCGCCGTCAATCTGATTGTAGCCCGTGGCAAGTGTAGAAACAAATTTAAGTTTTGGTAATTTTTCGATTATTTCTTCCGTTAATGCGACTTTGTTTACCACAAGTACATCGGCATCTTTGCTTCTTTCGATTACATTTTCCGGTGCTGTTCTCGGATAAACGGTTGAGTTAAAGTTTTCTTCAATAAAATCCCAGTTAAGGTCGCCCGGGTTTTCGGTATACCCGTCAAGAATTACAAGATTCATCTTTTCCATATGTTTTGCCTCCTTGTTGACTTACATTTTATCATATATGTATTTTTTCTTCAATATTTTTTGATAATAATATTATTATTCGGTAATTACTTGACCGAAAATGAATAATGATATAAAATAGATAAGAATTTGTAATTAATGGTGATAATTTGAAAAGAAAGTCCGCTGTAAACAGATTAAAAGCAGAAGCAAAGGCGTTCAAGTTTCTCGGTATATTTTGTTTTTTGCTCGCATTTTCTCTTCTTGTAATAACATATATTATGACTCTTCCGAGGGTAAGTAAAAGTTTTGACGGTCTGATGTTGTATTTTGACAGTGTCGAAAATTTTATTTCGGGTTTAAACCGTCCTCTTGCACTTCTTGTTATTCTGTTTTTCTTCTTTATAAAATCGTTTGTTCCCATAGTTCCGTTGTCTGTTTTGTTTATTTCATCAGGTCTTGTTTTTCCGTCTTTTTTACCGTTTTTAATAAATGCCGTCGGATTTTGTCTGCTTGTAAGCGTAAAATTCTTTTTCGGTAAAAAATACGGGAGCGGGAGAGCGGATAAACTTGCAAAACGCTTTCAGCCCGTAAAAAAGGTTTTACGACTTGAGGGAAACGGAAATAAGCTGGCACTGTTTCTTTTGCGCTTTGTTCCGTTTGTGCCGGTAAATACAGTCAGCCGTCTTTACGGCACAACATCTATGAAAATCCCCGAATATATTTTCTTTTCGCTTCTCGGATTTTTACCGAGGCTTCTTTCGTGGAGTTTTGTAGGCTGTAATATTACAAATCCGTTTACTTTTTCTTTTACACTGCCTGTTATTGTGCTTCTTATTGTAAGCGGCATTTCTCTGATTCTTGTAAGTCTTATACTTAAACTTTTAAATAACGATAATTCCGAAAGGACTGTAAAAAATGAAAATATGTGAAATTAAAAGCGATGAATTTAAGTCAAAACTTTCCGCTCTTTACGGTAAAGGGGAACTTGATTTTCAGTGCTCACGCTATGAAAAACTCGCAAAAAGATTTTCTGAGGAATTTTCCGAAGACGATGTAAGATTTTTTTCCGCTCCCGGCAGAACGGAAATTTGCGGAAACCATACCGACCACAATAACGGCAAGGTGTTTGCGGCTTCAATAAATCTTGATGCCGTTGCCTGCGTATCAAAAAGAAGCGATAACTTTATTCAGTTCAATTCCGAGGGATATGAGCCTGTTAAAGTTGATATTTCCGACCTTTCGGCTTTTGATGCGGAAGCGGGAAAAACTTCTGCACTCATAAGGGGGATTTGTGCAAGATTTAAAGAACTCGGTTATAATTACGGCGGATTTAATGCCTCTGTTACTTCAAGAGTTCTTTCGGGTTCGGGGCTTTCTTCTTCTGCCGCTATCGAGGTTTTAATCGGCACGGTTTTAAGTTACTTGTATAACGACGGCAAAGTTTCTCCCGTGGAAATTGCAAAAATCTCGCAATATGCCGAGAATGTTTATTTTAAAAAACCCTGCGGACTTATGGACCAGACTGCATGCTCCGTCGGCGGTTTTGTTAAGATTGATTTTAAAGATACGGAAAAGCCCGAGATTGAAAAACTTACTTTTGATATAGAAAAATACGGCTATGTTCTTTGCATTGTCGATACGGGCGGAAATCACGCCGATTTAACAGACGATTATGCCGCAATAAGAAAAGAGATGAATGCTGTTGCGGAGTGTTTCGGAAAAAGTGTTCTTCGTGAAGTGCCGGTAAACGATGTACTTGAAAACATTTCAATTATTCGTGAAAAAGTCAATGACAGAGCGGTTGAAAGAGCGCTTCATTTCTATAACGAAAATGACAGAGTAGACAGAATGGAAACCGCACTTAAAAACGAAGATTTTGATGCGTTTAAATCCGTTATTCTTGAAAGCGGCAAATCTTCTTTTATGTATAATCAGAACTGTTTCACTTCATCGGATGTTTTAAATCAGCCTGTTTCACTGGCTCTTTGTATTGCCGAAAAACTTCTCGGTAATGACGGTGCATACAGAGTTCACGGCGGCGGTTTTGCAGGTACGGTACAGATTTTTGTACCCGCAGAGAAAAAAGAGTCTTTTGTAAATTCAATGGAAAAGATTTTCGGCAAAAATTCCTGCTATATTCTTAATATAAGAAGCGTCGGCGGCTGTGAAGTTTAATTTATGATTTGTTTAACAGAAGATATTGATGATATAAAACGGTTTTCTTTTTCACCGCTTGTTTCAAAAGCAAGTGTTCCGTTTTATTTTAAAAACAGTGAGCAAGACGGCGTATTTGTTCAAAAAGATGATAACGGAAAAGTCACCGCATTGCTTTCGCTTTTTGACGGTGACTGCACTGTTTTACCCGAAGAAAACGCCGATTACAAAGAAATTATTTCATTTTTAAATTATAAAGGATTTTCGTCTTTAACAACTTCCGATAAAAGAATTTTCGATTATACGGAAAATATCCGTGTTTCAGATTACAACTTGTTGAAATTTTTCGGCATCAACATCAAAAACAAAACAGAAGATGTGCTTTTTCTTAATAACGCCGATAAAACGGAAGTATATAAAATGCTTTTTGACCTTGTTTTACCGAACGGTTCTTGCTTTCCCGTTTGGTTTTGTGATGTTGCAAAACGCCTTAATTCGGGATTTCTTGACTGCGTTTACATAAAAAAGAACGGTGTTGTTGTGTCCTGCGCATTTTCTCCGAGTTCTTTTTCGGGTAATGCTTTAGTTTCGGGTGTTGCAACAAAAGAAGAGTACAGAAACAGGGGGCTTGCCTCCGTTTGTGTCGGCGAACTGACGAAAAATTTGCTTTTGAAGAATAAAAATATTTATCTTTGGTGCGAAAGCGATTTAATAAACTTTTATAATAAGTCGGGTTTTAATAAAATATCTTGTATTTATGTAGGGAGAAAATAATGTCTTTTTTTAATTTCAGCGATAAAGTAAATGAATTGAGTAATAAGGCGCTTAAGATGACTTCTCAGCAGTTTAAAATAATAGACGAAGTTACCGAGTTTAATCAGCAAAGAGTGTTAAAGGCGTTTATTGATAACGGCGTAAGCGAATCGCATTTTACACCGTCAACGGGTTACGGCTACGGTGACAGGGGCAGGGAAGTGCTTGATAAAGTTACGGCAGATATTTTCGGTGCGGAAGATGCAATAATCCGTCATTCTTTTGCAAGCGGTACACACACTCTTTCCGTAATGCTTTTCGGCGTGTTAAGACCGGGTGACAAAGTTTTATGTGCAACGGGAACACCGTATGATACAATTCATTCCGTAATCGGCTTAAGCGGAGAGGGTATGGGCTCTCTTAAAGATTTCGGGATAGGTTTCGATGTTTTACCTTTAAAAGAAGACGGCACAGTCGATTTTTCGGGACTGCGAACAAAATTAAAATCGGAAAAATATAAAGCAGTTTATATTCAGCGTTCAAGAGGGTATTCTCTTCGCCCTTCGCTTTCGTCGGAAGTTATTTCAAAAATCAGTGAAATTACAAAATCGACCGGTGATGCCATTGTAATGCTCGATAACTGCTACGGCGAATTTACGGAAAAAACCACACCGCCGGAAAACGGTGTGGATATTTTCGCAGGTTCTCTTATAAAAAATCCGAAGTCGGAGGCCA
>JAZUHA010000151.1:0-3488 GCA_045641485.1 Acutalibacteraceae bacterium | reverse complement strand
TTTCTTATTACATCAATTTTTATATCAATATCGTCATTTTGCAGTTTATCTTTATAAAGCAGAAGCAATTCCTCGACCGCCAGAACAGTACTGCGGGTCGTTTTCGCGTCCGCGCCGTAGGCAGCCAGTTTTTTTTCCAGCCAATCAAAAACCGCCTTAATATTGCCGATTTTTTCTCTCATATTCTCCCCTTAACTGCTTGTCGTCTTCTATGCTTCCGCTTATGTTAAAGATTTTCCCACAAAGG
Source organism: Acutalibacteraceae bacterium (assembly GCA_045641485.1). Classification (GTDB taxonomy): domain Bacteria; phylum Bacillota; class Clostridia; order Oscillospirales; family Acutalibacteraceae; genus DTU089. Next base: position 3,241 of record JAZUHA010000151.1, on the reverse strand, counting down.
CCTTACAACGGCATGTATATCTCCTACCCAGCGCCGTTTTACCACAACGCTGCAGGGATCATCGTCATATTCTCTTGTGTTGCCCTCCACCGTTCTCATATATATATCCCCAATCGGAGCCAGGTATATTCCCACATGGTTCGGAGCGCCTGTTTTCTTAAAGTCAAACAGCACGATATCTCCCCTTTTTATATCTTCCGGCCTGATAATTCTGCCCGTTTTAACTCCCCAGTCATATATCTCGGCACACCATTCAATTTTGTTTCCGTTGCACAGTGCTTTTCCTGCGCCGCACAAGCGGAAAATATCCCAAAGGAATACAACACACCACGCAAATTCCGGGCCTGTTACATTTCTCTCATAATAATCGGTGTTGAATAATACATCGTTCTCATTGTGATTTCTTTCTTTAATTCCGATATAAGAAAATGCTTTACGAATAACTTTTTCTATAAATCTTTCTTCTCTTGAAAGCGTTTTGTTATCCGCTATTTTGAACGTACGTATAGTATATACTTTTGAAAATTCCGACAATAATCCATGATCCGCTCCGCAGTCAATTACCTCAAAATCATCTTTGACTGCTTTCGTGGGAACAACAAAATGGTATTTATCGTTATGCCCCGGCACTTTTACAAGGCAAATCGCATTTTCGGATAAAAGTGAAGCAAGTTTTTCCTTTGAATAGGGTATTTCTTCAACATAATCAAGAGAATAAAGATCCTTGAATATATTTAATTCCAGATCCGCTGCCAGGGTAAACGCTTTGTTTGTTTTCAATTTTTCGTTTAAGATCCACGGATCAAACAGTTCTTCTCTTATTTCGTCTTCTATGCCATGATGCCTTAAAAGGGTAGCCATTGCGGTAACAAGACAACCGCCTTTATACATAATACGAAGTTTTGCGTAAGGGTATTCTTCTTCGGGCCACGCTATTTCCCTGTTATACTTTTCATCCCAACATTGCCAATGCGGAGTGCTTTTTGGGGGCGCTATCATTCTGTCATACCAGACAACAAAGCAATAAACGCACCAGATGTTTCGCCAGGTTTCGGTATCGTTAACGTTTTCGATATATTTATCCACCATAGAAATCAGTTCATCGGTATTAAAATATTTCTTTGCGGTATCCGATAAAAACGCTGCTTTAATCTTTTCCGAAAAGCCCTTTTCTCTCATCCACAACCGTATCGGTACGGGAAAACCGCGTTTTTTAATACGCGCTGCCGCTTCATCAAGGAACGGGCTTGTCGCACTTCTGAAAACAGTTTTTGTACTTTCTTTTGTTCTTTTATATTCGGCAGGCATTCTTAAACATAAATCATAAAGGCGGTTATCAAGGTAGGGTGTATTGACCGTAAGCCCCGCTGCTTTACCGATAGCGTAAACATTCGGAAGCAGATTTCCGTTCATCCAAACAAGCAGATCTACCATAGCCGCCTGACTGAATTTATCGTTACCGGCGCTCAGTTTATATGCTTCTTCGGTATATTTCATTTTATTTGTTTTTGAATAATTTTTGAGAATGCGCTTTTTATCGGCTTCATTGAAAACACAGGTCGAGCCGATATATTCTGAGTTATACAGTGTCTTATCATCGGGAATGTTATTCAAGTCATCAAGATAATAACCCATAAATAATTCGTCTATGCCTTCACCTGAATAGCAAACGGAATGATTCTCGGCAATTTCCCTTAAGGAACAGTAGAGCACCGGTGCCGACGCATCCGCATTCGGCTGTTCCAGGGCCTCCATTGTTTTTCCGGTAACTTCAAGAAATTTTTCGGGTGTCATATAAACGGAATGATGAACGGTGCCGTTTTTTATGCATGTAAACCTTGCTGTTTCCGCTTCTGAAAACTCTTCTTCATCGTAATGAGAAGTATACGCTTCATTAATATGAAGCCTTTTAAACAGGTAATTTGAATCTATCCCCGAGGATAAAAGCAACGCTCCCTTTGGATGCTCTTCTTCAAATATATCATTTAAGCAATTTGAAAGTTCTTCCGTGAATTCTTCGTATGTTTTATTGTAATCTATATCATATTCGGGCGTAAAAAACCGTTCCTTTGAAATGTTTCCGCCTTTAAAGGTATAAATATATCCCGGTAACGGTTTCCACACATTTTGATATACGGTATCTTCTCCCGGAATATACGAATAACTTAAATATACTTCCAGCAGTTCTTCACGGAACCCGGGTGTTAAATCGCATTTTTTTAAAAGATCTTTTATAGAATCGCAAAATACAGGTGTTTTTTCGGGAAGAAGGGTATAGTATAGCGCCTCTCCGCCAAACCTGTCCCGCGCCGAAATATAGGTCTTTTCCTTTTCGTCATACAGTACAACGGAAAAAAGGCCGTTCGGTTTTTGAAAAAACGCTTTTCCGTATTTTTTATACCCTTGTTCAAACAGTGCCGAATTTGAATTTCCGGCAATTTGCAGATCGGAACACAGATCGCTTAAATTGTTGATTTTTCCTTTTACATATATTGTTTTAAACATTTTTACCATCTCCGCAGTTTATATAATTCCTGATCATTTTAACATTATGAACGATATTATATGCCCAATGTGATTTCGGTCCCGCCTGAAAGAAAAAAGGTTACGGTTTTCGTATGTACAAATATTGCAGTTAAAAATATTAACCGGCTTTAACCCTGCCTTTTCAAGCGAAAAACATATAGCCGTACCTAAATCAACATAATAGCCGTCTTTATCACTCTTAATAAATTTATCACACTGCCCGTCGGAATAGGTCTTTAAAAAGCCGGAAATGTCTTTCTTTTGAAGTTGATAATGCTTTTGGCAGATAAACGGCCCAAAAATGCATTTAAGATTTGCCGGATCGGTGTTAAAACGGTCTTTCATACCTGAAACCGCTTTTGCCGCCACTTCCTTAACCGTTCCTTCTTTTCCGCTGTGGACAATGCCTATTGCGTTATTATCCGAATCGTACAAAAAAACAGGCACACAGTCGGCGGAAACAACGCATATCATCAGATTTTTCCCGTTTGTGATCATTCCGTCGTAAAATCCGGTTGTTCCGTCCTTAATAACGCCTTCTCCGCCGTTAGAAGAATCGATCGCTAAAATATTATTTGTATGATTTTCGTGCACCCTGACAAGGCGGTCCACGGTAATACCGAATTCTTTTGCCAAAAGTTCATAATTCGCATAATCATCAGGTTTATTGTAACTCCAGGCACCGTCACAATCCGCCGAGTATCCGGCAACAACC
>JAZUHA010000150.1:0-4507 GCA_045641485.1 Acutalibacteraceae bacterium | reverse complement strand
CGCCACTTCAATCAGCGGTAAATTTATAGATTCTTCTTTTAACGATTTAACCGGTGGAAGCATAAATGTTTCCGCAATATCAAACGGTACGGCAACGGTAACTTCCGGTACTTCTCCCTCTCTCGCAGCTGATGTTACAGGATGTTATATTGAGTGGACTTTAACTGCAACGGATAAGCGTGACAGTCAGACAAAAACGCTTACTGCATATACCTATGTTTATAAACCGTATGTTGTGCCGGTTGTTGGTGAAGTGTTAGCTAAAACAAGACAAGCAAAGACAGTTGCAAACTCGCTTGGCTGGATTTCCGGTGTAAACAGTATAACTCATGTTAATTATGCGAATACAGAAACCGATAATAATGCAAAAATTACTAACCAGGGTGATGGCTACTTTAAATATACCGGTGCGGATGCATTTTCTTCTTTTATCAGCAAAAATAATACAGGTTATATTGAAAGTACAGTAATAGCGGATAGTAAAAAAGGTTCACAGCACGGAAGTTTTGGAACTATTACATATAAAGATAGTACCGCTTCGGAATGGTATGCACTTTTTTCCGGAACGGATACGTCAACATCACATTTTTCTACAGGTTTAAGTAATGAAAACGGTGAAGATAAGTTTTATGCTACTTCATATTCTGCAGCAAGTACTTTTGATATTCAAAACGGACAAAGGATATCTGTTGAAAATAACTCCTATGCCGATTATATTGAGGGTATGGTGGCTTGCTCTACTTACGGAAATATATATATTGATATAAGTAGATATAACAATTTAAAAAACATCCCCAATTTAGGTGCCGGATTGATAGTAACGAGCGATAGAAATTCATCAAATAATACAGCAACATGGTATGTATCACAATACACTTCCGGCGGGAGGAGCGATAAACGAGGAGTTGATGCGGCTCGTTATAAATCAGACAGTGCATGGACTGCGATATTTAATGATCATGGAACAATATATGCTGGTCAGTTGAATGGTACAAGCGATGAGGGCAACGCATCTACAAATGAAGGTATTCGTTATATGGGGTGGTTACCTGAAAGTATCGTTTCAGGAACTTCAAAAATATACAGAACGAAGTTTTTTTATAGTAATAAAAACGGAGGTTATGGTGCGGCGAATTCAATCATTTTAGACTTGCATGCCACTCAGTACGATAAATCCACCCTTCGTACAGCCGTTTATACCGCTCAAAAATATATGTCTGACAGCAGATATTTTACAACTGCTTCTTATAATGCATTTATTACGGCTTACAAAAAAGCCTCCCGTTGCCTTACAAGGGTAGACGGATTCGGCAGTTCTGGTGATTATGCAGATGTAAGTGCGGCTGTAAACGGTCTCAACGGTGCTGTATCAGGTCTTACTGTAGCAACGGGTACGGCAACAGCAACACATAATTATTGCAGAGCAGATCAATCTGAGGTTAATTCAACGGCAACATATACCGCACAATATAATTACGGTCAAAAGGTGACAATATCTAAAGTTGACAAAGCAGGTTATACATTGAGTTCTTCGTCTCCTGTTGTTTTTGCGAATGTTGCAGATACTACAGTATCGACAACATTTACTTATACAGCAATTCCGTATACAATTACTTTTGACCCCGATGGCGGCACCGTTTTGGTAAAATCAAAATCCTATGATATTTTAGCGGATGATTATACATTCCCTGTACCAAAAAAAGCCGGATACACTTTTAACGGTTGGGAAGTAACCGCACCCGGCGGAAGTTGGGTAAACGGCGATATTTATACAAAAACATATAAAAACACTTCGTACGGTAATGTTACTTTTACCGCTCAATGGATAAAAAAGACTTCTGTTGAACTTATTTACGATAACTATTTTGATTTTGAAAAATGGGCGAATAATGTTAATTCGGCAAAACTCAGTAAACCCGATAAAAACTCTGTTACAATAGATGAAAAAAACAAAACGATTACGGTTGTAACCGGAGTCGGCGGTGTAACAGACAACTTTACTTCATACGGCGTATCTTCCGACTATTATAATATGGAAGTAAAACCGAATAAAGAGTATGAACTGTCGTTTAAATATTCAACCACTAAAGGTGCGCAGGCTTATGTATTTTCTTACAACAGCAGTTACGGAGCAACCAACTTAACAGGGTTAGATGTTCAGCATAAGGGTTGGTCAACATCGGGTTCGCATACAAATGAAACCGGAGTTTTGAAATTTACAACAGGTGCAAGCACAAAGTATTTGCAGATTCGTGTCGGTAACGCCGGCAGTGAAGACAACACTTCGACATTCAGCGATATTCGTGTTACGGAATCGCGTAAGCCAAACCATGTTTCTTCAAAATCCGTAACTACCGGTTCGGCGTTGGGCGAACTCCCCGAACTGAGTGATCCCGGTTTCGTTTTTTTGGGCTGGTACAACGGTATTGCCGATAATGCACAGAAAGTAACCGCTTCTTCGCTTTCTGCCAATGCCGGTAATACGCAAATATATTCCCGCTGGCTTAAAAAATGCGATGTAATGTTCAATTCAATTTTCGATTTTGATGCTTGGGCAGAAAAAATTTCTTCCGATAATGTTACAAAAGATACGATAAATAACAAAATCGAATTCAGATCAGAAAAAGCTGCAGGTACAGCGGGTGTTGATGAGTATGTCGGTGCATGTGACGGCAACGGCGCATATAAAATGACTGTTATCGGAGGACACACCTACAAAGTAACTGTTAATGTTAAGGCTTCTGCCGAAAATCCGGCAAACCAAACGGTTGACTGTATGCTTTTCGGTTGGAGAGACTCAAACTGCAATACCCCGGCTATCGGTTCCCCTGATTGGAATTACGGTGCAAACGAAGGAGAATATTTTGCCCGTCCTTCAGTAAGTAACATTGCCCCCGGTGCAACACAAACAATCACCGGTACTATTAAGGTTGCAAATGACGTAAATTACCTTACTATCCGTTTAGGTAACAGAGAGGGCGCTTGTACTGCAGAATTTTCTGATATTGCTATAACGGATGTTACCGATAATTCAGATAAAAACCTTACACCGATTATAGATAAAAATGTTTTAATGTTAAATTACCCGGCTGTTGCCGACAAAGACGGCTATATGCTTGAAGGTTGGTATGACGGTTGGAACGGCACGGGTCACAGAATAAATGACGGAACAGAGATTTCCGAAAACACCGTTTTATATCCGCATTGGATAAAAAGAAATACGGATGTTACATTTGAAAATCTTTTTGAGCTTGAGAAATTTGCAAATGCCGTAAATGATTCGGCAGGGACAATCAGTTTCTATTACCAAAACGAGGGTTGGAAACCCGAAGGAAATTCAAGTATTACAGTAAATACAGCCGATAATTCCATTACGGTAAATGCTGTAGAAAATGCCGTAACAAGAACAGGTTCGGTAACCGGTGAAAATGCGTATAAGATTCCGGTTACGGGCGGTGCCGAATATATTTATTCTTTTGATCAGCACTTAACAGATGATTCATTATATGCAAAGTGTGTTGTTACATTCTGGAATGAAAACGGTCAGCCGGTAGCTGTTACATCTGACGAAGGTCCGTTCTATTCAAAAGATCGGTATCTTCAGTTTAACCCTATGAATTATAACGAGGTTATTGACGATGTCACTTGGGAATTTAACAAAGACAAAATTCTTTGGTTTGCTTCTTATTATGTTAACGGCGTTGCCACGGGTCAGTTAAGCCCCGATAATTACGCTGCTGCATATTACGGTACAAATAAAGATTCGGTCTTTTTCGGCACAGGAAACCTCGATCTTAACACAACCGCTTCCGGCGATTTCGGAACATTCTTTATGCGCTTTCATGCTCCGTTAAATGCAAAATTTGTTACTTTAGATTTCGGAGCAGACGATAACGGTAATAAAACTTCTGAGCAGGTAAATGTTACATTTAAAAACATATCGTTTAAGCGTGTTGAAACTTTTAATTCCGCAGACGGAACTGTTGCCGGCAGCGTATATAACCATATCGCAAATAACGGTGAGGGCTATGCGCTGACTGACGATAATTACACTCTTACCGGTTGGGCAGTTAACGGCAATGTGAATGATACCGTAAATAATGTTACAAATATCGAAACAAAAGCGGTAAATCATATAGTTTCTCTTACACCGATTAAAAAAGTTAATGTTACAGAAAAAACAGCTGATAACGAAGCGGTGGTAAGCGACCTCGGTGCTGATTTGGTTAATATATTCATAGGCGATGCAGTGGATATAAAAGATGTTGAACTTATAGCAGTAGGCAAAAAAGTATCGGACGGTACTGTATTTAAATATTACGGTTATGAAAATAATACTCAGCTTACACCTTATGATAATACGACCGAAAACCCTGCACCGTTTAAAATAAGCGGTAATAAAATAGTTCCGAATAAGGTGGTTACAGAATCGGAAGATGTATATTACTGCGTAAAATACAGTGATAAGTACTACTACGGCAAAGTAACAATAGTGCCGTCAAGCAGT
>JAZUHA010000149.1:0-4122 GCA_045641485.1 Acutalibacteraceae bacterium | reverse complement strand
CGGGCGGTACAATTACCGTAGCGCTTATGATAATACTTTTTAATCTTGTCAAATCTTTTGCATTGGTTGTAACACCGTCAATAATATTCGTTTTAAGCGGTATTGTTTTTGAAGACGTGTGGGTTGCGATACTCGTTAATTTCATAGCCGTTGCAATAGGTCTTATTCCTCCGTTTTTTCTCGGGAAATTCACCGGCAAGGGTATGGTAGATACACTTAAAAGGCGTTTCCCGAAAGTAAAAAAACTTGATGCTTTTGCAGGAAAAAACAGTTTTGTTATATCGTTTATAGTAAAAGCCTCCGGTATAATTCCCGGAGACACAAGTTCGCTTATTCTCGGCGCCATGGATTTGCCGTTTAAGAATTTTTATCTCGGTGCCACTCTCGGCACATTGCCGCTCAATATTATGTGGGCTATTCTCGGCAATAAAGGCGACCTTTCCAATCCTTACACATTTTTATATCTTCTGCCGATTGTGATATTTGCCGTGGTTATGTCGGTAGTCGTAAATAAACTTTCAAATAAACACGACACAGCCGAACAAAGTGAAGAAGTTGCAGTTGAAAAATAATTAAATAAAAAAACAAAAACGATTTACCGTTCTGTTCAGCAAGAATGATAAATCGTTTTTAAACTTTACAGTTTGATTACAGTCTTCTTTTAAAATACTTTTCGGTGTTCATATAAAGTATGGGTACGAGTATTACAGCCGCCGCAAGTTCAAGACCGCCGTTAAGACTTAATATAACGGTGAAAACAGATTTTACAAGCTCCAAAAGGTCGCCGTAAGTGTTAAGCGTACCGCCGAAAACCGATATTGCACTTAAAACAAGAACGGTGTTTGTGAGAGTTCCCAAAGCCGCCGTTACGGTTAATGAGATGACTTTTTTTACATTATGCTTACAGAATGCTTTAAATAAAAGCCCGGCAACAAGCCCGACAATTATTCGGGGTACTACCGAAATAAGCGGGTTTAAAAACAGACCGTACAGCGCCGTGTTTGTAAATGCCCGCAACAGACACGAAACACCCCATACTCCGCCGATAAATGCCCCTTTACCGGGTCCTAAAACACAAGCGGCGAATATAACGGCGATGTGAATTGTCGTTATTTCAATAATTCCTCCGTACTGAATATAACCGAAGTACGGTGTAACCGTCATAACGATTATAAGTGCCGTAAACAGTGATGTAACCGTAAGAACGGCAAAATTCTTTTTCTTATTCATTTTTTTCTCCTTGCTACTGTTCCTTGTGGGATACAATGCGTTATTTTGCGATTATTCGCAATTTTTTTTATATATAAACAAAAGTCCCTGCAAAACGAGGTCTTTGTTATATACTATTTCTCTTTCACAGCATTTTACGATTTCTTTGGAAAGACCGCCTGTTGCGACTACTGTTTTAACTTTTTTACCGAGTTCCTTTTCAAGCCTTTCTGCCATTCCGTCAAGCATTGCGGCGTTGCCTATAACCGTGCCGGATTTAATGCAGTCCGGTGTATTTGTGCCTATTATGTGACCGGGAGCGTGTAATGCTATAGTAGGAAGTTGAGAAGTTTTTTGAGAAAGGGCATCAAGAGATATTCCCACACCGGGTGCTATCGTACAGCCGAGGAAAGTGCCGTTTTCATCAAGAACGGATATTTTAGTAGCCGTTCCCAAATCCATTATAAGGCATGGCAGAGGGTATTGGTTTAAAGCACCTACCGCACCGGCAACAAGGTCTGCGCCGAGTTCCTTCGGATTGTCTATTGCTATTTTAAGCCCGTTTTTAAGCCCCGCCGCAACAATTAAAGGTTCACAACCCGTAATTTTTTTTACGGCTTCGGAAAAGATGCCGGTAAGTTCGGGCACAACGGAACTGATAATGGCACCTTTAAAATTTTTATCGGTGTTTTCAAGTTCAAAAACAGCCTTTAATTCAATGGCGTATTGTTCGGCTGTTCTGTGTCTGCCGGTTGCAAGCCGTGAAATCCAAAGCACTTTGTCATTTTTAAAAACGCCGAGTGTTATATTGGTGTTTCCTATATCTGCGGCTAAAATCAAAAGAATCATCTCCAAACAATTATATTATACACTGTTTTTTATAAACTGCAACAGTATAATTCATCATTAAATATCTAAAAAATACTTTTATTTTGTGTAAAATTATGGTATAATCTGTAAAAATATTTACAGAGGTGTTTTTTATGAAAAAGTTTTTACAGGAATTTAAAGAATTTGCAATGAAAGGCAATGTGCTTGATCTGGCAGTCGGCGTTATCATAGGCGGTGCGTTCTCCGCTATCGTAACATCGCTTGTTAATAATATTCTTACCCCCGTTATCACATTGCTTACAGGTAAGGTTTCTTTTACGGATCTTTTCATTGTTCTTGATAAAAAAGCTCTTGAGGGTGAAGTCGTTTATAAAACTCTTGCCGCCGCACAGCAGGCAGGCGTTCCCACTCTTAACTACGGTCTTTTCATTCAGTCCGTAATTGATTTTGTAATCGTTGCATTCGTTATATTCCTTATGGTAAAAGGTATTGCAAAACTTCAGGGCTTCGGCAAAAAGAAAGAAGAATCGGCAGAAGAAGAACCCACAACAAAGGTTTGCCCGTTCTGCAAGAGCGAAATTGCAATAGATGCAACCCGTTGCCCCCACTGCACATCGGAAGTTGAGTAATTCTGAAAGGGTAATATATAAATGGCTCGTTTAAGATATTTTGTTGCTCTTTGGGCGTCAAAAATTGTTTATGTTATTTTAAAATTGCTTCATAAAAAAGCAACAATGTTTCCGGGGCAGGTTGCTCTTACAATATGCCCCGATTATCTTTCGTTGACGAAAAAATCCCCCAAGGTAATTTGTGTTACCGGTACAAACGGCAAAACAACAACAACCAATATGATAGCCGATTTGCTTACAAAGGCGGGTTATAAGGTTGTTTCAAACCGTTACGGCTCAAATATCAATACGGGTGTTGCCACAGCTTTAACTCACAGTGTGTCTTTATTCGGTAAGCCGAATAAAGATGCACTTGTTCTTGAAGTTGATGAAAGATTTTCAAGGCTTATTTTCCCGTATATAAAGCCTGATTATGTTGCCGTTACAAATCTTTTCAGGGATTCTTTAAAAAGAAATGCACATCCCGATTATATTTTCAGTGTAATAGACACATATTGCCCCGACAACACTAAAATGATTTTAAACGCAGATGACCTTTGTTCCTGTAATTTAAAACCGCATAATGAGCATATTTTTTACGGTATAGACAAACTTTCGACCGATATAAAAAAGAGTGTCAACATTATTGCCGATTACTCTCTTTGCCCGAAATGCGGTGCAAAACTCACCTATAATTATTTAAGATATCACCATATCGGTAACGCTTTTTGTCCTGAGTGCGGTTTTAAATCGTTTGATGCCGATTATCTTGTTACCGATATTGACAGCGAAAATAAAACTTTTACCGTAAAACATAACGGCAAACAGACTGTATTCCCGCTTATAAGCGATATTTTATTTAACATCTACAATCAGCTTACCGTTGTAAGCGTTCTTTCGTACATCGGTATGTCAGACGGTGATATTGCAAAATATCTCGGTGAAATATCCGTTCCCGATTCACGTCTTAACGAAACCACGGTAAACGGAGTTACGGTTATTCAGGCTATGAGTAAAGGTCAAAGCGCTATTTCAAGTTGCCGTACATTTGATTTTGTTTCTCATGATGAGGGCAATAAGGCAGTCGTTCTTGCCGTTGACGATTATTACGACAGAAAGACGAGTATAGAGTTCTCCGGCTGGATATATGATGTTGATTACGAATTTATGAATAACGACTCCGTAAAAAGATTTGTTGCCTGCGGTCCTCGTTGCTATGACCATAAAGTAAGACTTCTGCTTGCGGGGCTTCCCGAAAGCAAAATCGAGTGTTTTGAAGACGAACTTACAGCCGTAAATAATATGTTGCTTGACGGCGTAGATAAGATTTATATTTTGTATGATACTTCCACCTATGTTTTATCCTGCGAAATGAAAGACATTATTTTAAAGCGTCTGGAGGGTAAAAAATGAAAATCGAAGTATTAGTGCCGGAACTTTGCTGTCTTTACGGTGATAAAGCAAACACAAAATT
>JAZUHA010000148.1:0-6870 GCA_045641485.1 Acutalibacteraceae bacterium | reverse complement strand
CAACTTGCTGTTCACAGCAGAAAGTACAATAACTTTCCTATGCGTCCCTTAAATTGGAAATCTCCTGCCGATTATATCAAAGCTTATATCTACAATGGCGAGGTTTTCTGATTTTGTAACACATCATTGACAAACCTACATTGATTCCTAGATTGCTTGACCCGTGTTTAATTTCAAAACAAATATTGATTATTTCCTTAATTTGTGGTAAAGTAATATTAAAAAAGAGCTTATAATCCGAATCAGGACAGAGTTCGCACGGTAAAACAAAATATTTGTCACCGGCAATCGATTGGTAGGTTATATATGAATATAATATTATTATCCGGAGGTTCAGGCAAACGGTTATGGCCTCTTTCAAATGAATTTCGTTCAAAGCAGTTTATTCGTTTGTTCAAAAATGATAAGGGCGAATATGAATCTATGGCAGAACGGATATACCGTCAGATTATGACAGTCGATCCGAATGCTGTAATTACGGTCGCTACATCCAAATCTCAAATATCCGAAATTCACAATCAGATGGATGCTTCAGTTGCTGTTTCCGTTGAGCCATGCCGCAGGGATACATTTCCTGCGATTGCACTTGCAACAGCATATCTACACTATGTTTGCGGTGTTTCCGAAGAAGAACCTGTTGTTGTGTGTCCTGTTGACCCTTATGTTGACAATACTTATTTTGAATTTCTTCATGAGCTTTGGAAGGATGCCGAAACCGGAAGAAGTAACCTTACCTTGATGGGCATTGAACCAACATATCCAAGTGAAAAATACGGATATATTATTCCTGAAACAAACGAAGCCGTAAGCAATGTTTCCGCTTTTAAAGAAAAGCCTGACAAAGAAGCTGCAAATGAATACATATCTAAAGGTGCTCTTTGGAACGCAGGTGTATTTGCCTGCAAAGTCGGGTATGTTCTGAAAAAAGCGCATGAGTTAATTGATTTTACCGATTATAATGATTTGTATTCAAAGTACGAAACTGTTGATAAAATCAGCTTTGATTATGCGGTTGTTGAAAAAGAAAAATATATACATGTGCTTCGTTATTGCGGACAATGGAAAGATATCGGTTCCTGGGATACTCTTACCGAAACTTTGAATCAGGCTGCCATAGGCAATGTTATAATGAATGACAGTTGCAAAAATGTGAATGTCATAAATGAACTCAATGTGCCGGTGCTTGCTATGGGATTACAGAATGTGGTTATTTCGGCAAGTGCAGATGGCATTTTAGTGTCAGATAAGTGTGAAACTTCCAAAATAAAATCTTATATTGACAAAATTGATTTGCCTGTAATGTATGCTGAAAAATCTTGGGGTAGTTATCAGATACTCAATATTGAAAAAGGCAGCTATACTCTTAAGGTCACATTGAATGCCGGTCACAGAATTGATTATGACGGCCAAGATGAGCACAATGAAGTGTGGGTTGTTCTTGATGGTGAGGGGCAAAGTTTTGCTGACATTCAAAAGAAGAAAATCAAATCCGGTGATGTAATTACGGTGGAAGCCGGATGCAGGCATACAGTGATTGCGGATACGAAATTAAACCTTATTAAAATCCAATTCGGAGAAGAAATCAGCACAAAAGATAAAAAACTTTTGAGCTTCTGTGAGTCATTTAATTAAGCCGATGCAGACTTCAAAGATACAGCAAATATAATCTTGATTATGTATGATTAAAGGATGAGAATTATTGAAATGAAAATAGTTATTGATTGTTTTAAACTTATAAAAGGTGTCGGCAAAAGTATTGGCATATATAATGTTGCGTTGAATCTCAGCAGACAGTTAATTGAGTATAAAAAATCATGCAATAATGTCAGCATTGAGAAAGCAGAATTAATAATTCTCGGAAACAAATACAACAAAGACGATTTTAACATTGATGGTGTAAGATTTATTGAGATAACAAATTATAATCCGTTGAATAAGCTCCATTGTTTATATTGGGAGTTATTTGCTGTTTCATTTGTTGTTAAAAAATTAGGTGCTGACAGAGTTCTGTTTCCCAGAGGATTCAGTGCACTGACTCATCCCGTAAATGACTTCATTATTATACACGATTTTATTCCGTTTTTTTATAATGAAAATTATCCGGGTGTTTTCAATCGATTTGAAAATGCGTATATAATGAAAAGATTACAAGCTTCGGCTGAAACCTGTAATAACATTATAACAATTTCACAATCCTCAAAAAAAGATATGTTAAAATATTGCAGGATAGATGAAGAAAAAATCAAAGTGATTCCTAACGGGTGTAATAAAATAGAAATTGAAGATGCTGAAGATTATGCACAGAAGCCTTATATATGTGCTATAACGTCAACATTGCCGCATAAAAATGCAAAAGGTATTTTTGAAAGTTATAAAAGATATTGCGAAATATCAGATAATCCGTTGAATATGACAGTCATTGGTGTTGATGATTCTTATAAAAATCATTTGCCTGAAGATATTAAAGAAAAGATTATTTGTTATAAATACATAAAGGAAAATAAAGAACTTCATACCCTGATTCGTAAGAGTTCATTGTTTTTGTTTTTATCATTGGCAGAGGGATTCGGTTTTCCGCCTGTTGAAGCAATGCAGTTAAAGGTTCCGGTTATTTGTTCTGACAGAAGCTCTTTACCCGAAGTCGTCGGTGACGCAGCCTTATTGGTTAATCCTGAAAATTACGATGAAGTTGCAAATGCAATTAAGGACTTACTTGCAAATGAAAACTTAAAAGATGCACTTATTGAAAAAGGTGGAAAAAACATAATCAGATTTGATTGGAGCAATATAGCCAAACAATACTGGGAAAGTTTATTGTCATAATAAAAGATTTCAATGAAGGTATTATTATGAGCTTGCAAAAAATTGTTGAATTATACGAGAGAGAATCTGACAACATAAAACTTGACTGAATATATTTTCAGCTTTATAGAATAAACCCATATTTAATAATATTATAATGAAGGCTTTTTGAATGAAAATATCAATTATTATTTTAAACTATAATTCTTATGAAATGTCTTTACATTTGATAAATATGATTAAAGACTATAAATTTTTGAATCATATTATTGTCGTTGATAATAATTCTGCGGGGAATGATTTTGAGCTTCTTAAAGCAATTTCGTCGGATAAAATTGTTGTATTAAAATCTCCCGAAAACAAAGGATATTCATACGGAAACAACATCGGAATAAATTGGTCACTTGAAAATACGGAAGACGATATTATTGCCATTGCAAATCCCGATGTGGAGTTTGATGAAAATTTTGTTGAAATTATATTACAGCATTTTGAAAAAGAAAGAGATTATGCAATTTTTACAGGAGTTCAAAAAGATCCTCACGGAAATTTGGCTTCACAACCGTTTTGGCCGAATTGGTCACTATGGCAGTATTTTTTACAAAAGATAAGTGAATTATTATCAATAAAAACTTCTCATTTTTCTTATGCAAAAAAGCTTCTCAAAACAGGTAAAGAAGTAATTGATGTCGGTGCAGTAGAGGGCAGTTTGTTTTTTATCAGAAAATCGGACTTTGAAAAAATAGGTTTCTTTGACGATAATACTTTTTTGTATTACGAGGAAACTATTATTGCAAAAAAGCTGTCGAAAATAAATAAAAAAACAGGAGTAATAACAAACATCAGTTATATTCATTACGGCGGATATACAACAAAAGCAGTAAATAATAAAACAATATTGAATCATTACTGCAATTCAGCGGTTTATTTCTTTAATAATTATATGACGGATAATATTTTTTTGCAGAAAGTCAATATTGCGTTATGCAAGTTGTTAAGAACGAAAAGTATTTTTGCATCAAAACTAAAAAAAATTAAGAAAAAAATATGTTAAAGAAGATGTTAAAGTAAATGAAAAAAATATTAGTTACAGGCGGAGCGGGATTTTTAGGGTCAAATTTATGCAAAAAACTTATAAAAGACCCAAACAATTATGTAATATGTCTGGACAACCTCTATACCGGAAGATTTGAAAATATAGAGGATTTAATCGGACTTTCTAATTTTAAATTTATTGAGCATGACGTTCAGAAATACATTGATATTCCTTGTGAACAAATATATAATGCGGCGTGTCCTGCAAGTCCGGTTGCTTATCAAAAAAGTCCCACAAATACAACAATAACATGTGTTTTGGGCGTTTTAAATATGCTTGAGCTGGCAAAAAAATATGATGCTACGCTTTTACAATTTTCAACCAGTGAAGTTTATGGCGAACCCGAAATTCATCCTCAAACAG
This sequence comes from Acutalibacteraceae bacterium, assembly GCA_045641485.1. Classification (GTDB taxonomy): domain Bacteria; phylum Bacillota; class Clostridia; order Oscillospirales; family Acutalibacteraceae; genus DTU089. Next base: position 2,609 of record JAZUHA010000148.1, on the reverse strand, counting down.
AATCTTACAGAGGAAACGTCAACCCTATAGGTATACGAAGTTGCTACGATGAAGGTAAACGCTGTGCTGAATCTTTATGCTTTGATTATAATCGGGAATTCGGAACAAAAATTAAAGTTATAAGAATTTTTAATACTTACGGTCCTAATATGGATGTTGACGATGGACGGGTTGTAAGTAATTTTATTGTTCAAGCTCTTAAAAATGAAGATATTACTATTTTCGGAGACGGAAAACAAACCAGAAGCTTCCAATATGTAGATGATTTAACAGAGGGCGTTTTCCGAATGATGAATACGAGCAGAAAAGATTTTCTCGGTCCTGTTAATTTAGGAAATCACGGTGAATATTCGATGATTGAACTTGCTGAAAAAGTTATTGAATTAACAGAAAGTAAAAGTAAGATAGTATTTATGCCTTTGCCCGGTGATGATCCTACAAGGAGACAGCCGAACACTGAACTTGCATTTAAAGAATTACAAGAGTGGCAGTCGAAAATAACATTAGAGGATGGATTGAAAAAAACTATTCATTATTTCAGAAATTATTTAGATAAACACAATATGGGGTGATTTTTGTGAATACAGCTGTTGCATTTATATTTTTTAACAAAACGGAAACGACCAAGCAGGTTTTTGAACAAATAAAAAATGCGAAACCCGATAAACTGTATTTGATTTCAGACGGAGCGAGAGAAAGTAAAATCGGAGAAAGCGAAATTGTTTCCGAGCTGCGTAATTGGGTGGAAAATTCAATCGATTGGGAATGTAAAATTACAAAGATTTATTCGGACAAAAATCTGGGATGTAAAGGGAGAATAGTATCAGGTTTAACAGCCGTTTTCGAAAACGAAGAAGCCGCTATCATTATTGAGGATGATTGTAAACCGAGAAAACCGTTTTTTGATTATTGCGAAAAAATGTTAAATAGATATAAAGATGATAATCGGGTAATGATGATTAACGGAGGCAATCAGGTTGCACTTTCAAAATATGAAATAACGGATGATTATTGCTTTTCAAAGAATGTTTGGATTTGGGGGTGGGCTACATGGAAAAGAGCATGGAAAATGTATGACCCTGATATCAGTGATTGGCCCCAAAAAAAGCATAGTGATTTTTTGAACGAAATAATGTTTACCGATGGCAGAATCAATCATACAAAAAAATTGTTTGATTCCGTTTATAACAATAAAATTGATACATGGGATTATCAGTGGAATTATTGTGTATGGAAAAATAACGGCTTGGCAGTTACTCCGAAATATAATCTGGTTGATAATATAGGATGGGGAATTCCGGAAGCTCTTCACACTTTGGGGAATACTCCTAAGTACTTACAAGAAGTATTTCTTGATAAAAGAGTATTCAGTGGTCCGATAGAATTTATTGACGATGTTTCCAGAAACACAGAGTTTGATAAAGTGTATGAAAAAATATTATCAAAAGAAAGCAGAAAAATCATACTCAGAATAATCAGAAAAGTTAAATCTATTTTACATAAATTTTCTTAACTGACCCAAAGGCGGGATAAATATGATTCCGAAATATAAAACAAAAATTTCAATTGTTACAATTACTTACAATAGTGAAAAAACATTAGAAAGAACAATACAAAGTGTTGTCTCACAAAATTATGACAATTTGGAATACTGGATTATTGACGGTGCTTCAAAGGATAACACAATGGAAATTGTAAAAAAATACAGTTCCGAATATGATTTTATAAAATATGTTTCTGAGCCGGACAAGGGTATATCAGATGCGTTCAATAAAGGGGTTTCCAAAGCTACAGGTGAATTGATTGCTTTGATAAATTCCGACGACCAACTGGCAGACGGTGCTTTAGAAGCCGTAAACAGAGTGTTTACTGATACGAATGCTGATGTTATATACGGTGATACTATAGCGCTTGATATTAAAAACGGATTAAAACTATATAAAAAAGCCAAGGATATCAGCCAAATTAAGTATGATTTACCTTTTATACATCAAAGCTGTTATATTAAAAAATCTGTTTATAACGAATGCGGAGGATATTCCGATAAATATAAAATATGTATGGACTATGATTTTCTTTCAAAAGTATTTCACAGGGGATTTTCTTTTATATATACACCGACGGTGTTGTCAATTTTTCAGTATGGCGGTACATCATGTGAACATCCTATCCGTACCATAAACGAAGATATAATCATCGCAAAAAAATACGGTCTTTCTTCCGCAAAAGTATTTTACTATAAATTAAAAAACATACCGATTAATGTTGCAAAAATTATTTTGAGCAAACTCCATATATGGGGAATTTTGTATAAAGTTATTAAAGGGAAGAATTCAGTGTTAAACTAAATTTATATTCATATTAAACTGGAAATTGCAATAGCAAGTTGCAATAGTTAACGAAAGATTCATAGATAGAACGGATTTGCCTTTGAGGGACGAGCGAAAAGGCAAATCCGGCGCACGGCTCACGCGGCGTAGATGCGGTCAAGCTCTGCATCAAACAGTTCCTCCGGTGTATGGTAACCGAGCAGTTTTCTCGGTAGCCCGTTAATGATGTCGGCAAATATCATAATCTCATCTGCCGTATAGTCGCCGATGCTTTTGCCT
>JAZUHA010000147.1:0-2461 GCA_045641485.1 Acutalibacteraceae bacterium | reverse complement strand
GATTCCCTTATGTGACAGAACGAGGGTCTTGAAAAAGCGGTTGCACTTCTTAAAAAGAGTATAATTAAAGAAAAACTTGAAAATGCCTGGTGGATTTAACAAAATCACCTTGAAATAAAAAGCAAATGTATCCCGGAAGGTGTTTAAATGGATAAAGTTAATGTTGTAGTTGTCGGATACGGCGGAATGGGCGGATACCATGCCGACCGTATTCGTGAAATGGAAAAATTCAATCTTCTCGGTATCTATGATATCAAAGAAGAAAGAAGAAAAATTGCGGAAGAAAAGGGAATATACGCATACCCGACATTTGAAGCGGTTCTCGGTGACAGCAGAGTAGAACTTATTACCTGTGCTACGTATAACGACTGCCATAAGGATATAGTAATAAGTGCTTTAAAAGCAGGTAAAAACGCAATTTCCGAAAAACCCGTTACGCTTTCATCTGCGGATTTAGAGGATATGATTGCCGCAGCAAATGAAACGGGAAAACTTTTTACGGTTCATCAGAACAGGCGTTGGGATAACGATTACCGCTGTATAAAAAATATTTTCGATAAAAACGAACTCGGTAAAGTCCACGATATAATTTCCCGGGTTTACGGCTCAAGAGGTATTCCGGGTGATTGGCGAAGAGAAAAAGAACACGGCGGCGGAATGGTGCTTGATTGGGGCGTTCATCTTCTTGACCAGATGCTTATGCTTAACGAGGGCAAAAAGTTAAAATCCGTTTATGCCACTCTTACAAATGTTACAAATGACGAGGTTGACGATGGCTTCAGAACAATTCTTAAATTCGAGAACGGTCCCGAATGCCTTGTAGAAGTTCTGACAAATAACTTTATTGATGTTCCCCGTTGGTATATGGCAGGCGAAAACGGTACGGCTGTTGTGGAAAACTGGGAACAGGACGGTAAAATCATTAAAATTCAGGATTGGGAAAAAATAGATGCCGTTCCCATTCAGGCAGGTGCAGGTATTACAAAAACAATGGCGCCCCGCACCGAAGAAACAATAAAGGAATTTCCGCTTGAAAAACAGTATGTTAAATGGGTTGATTATTACGATAATATTTATGATGTTATCCGCAACGGTGCAAAACCGCTTATTACCCACGACCAGCAAAGAAGACTTGTAAAGCTTATGGAGGCTGTTTTCGAGTCGGCGAAAGAAAATAAAGTCGTTTATTTTGAATGATATGAAAAAACTTCGTTTCGGCATTGTGGGTACGGGTGTTATAGCCCACCGCTTTGCAAATGCTTTTAAAAATATAGATTTTGCCGAGCTTACTTCCGTTGCCTCAAGGACAGAAGAGAATGCGGAAAAATTCGGTGATGAATTTAATATAGAAAACAGATTTTCTTCTTATGAGGATATGGCAAGGTCAGATAAAATAGATGTTGCATACATCGCCGTACCCCATTCCGGTCATAAAGATGCATCGATTCTTATGATGAAAAACGGTAAAAGCGTTCTTTGCGAAAAACCGATTGCCGTAAATAAAAAAGAAGCAGAAGAAATGTTCCGTTGTGCCGAGGAAAACAATGTTTTTCTTATGGAAGCTATGTGGGCAAGGCTTGTTCCCGGTACTCTTAAAATGCTTAAAATGGTAAAAGACGGCATTTTCGGGGAAATAAAAGCTGTGCAAAGTCAGTTTTGCTACAATATGGATGATGAACCCGACCACCACGTATTTAAAAACGAACACGGCGGCGGCTCACTTCTTGATGTGGGTGTATACTGCCTTAATGTTTGTATGTGGTATCTCGGAAAAGATGTGGAAAAAATGCACTCCTTTGCGGAGATTACAAACGGAACGGATACACAGCAAAATACAATAATTAAGTATAAGAGCGGCTCTTTGGCGGAAATTTCAAGTGCAACACTCGTACAAAAAGAAAACTGCGGATACATATACGGCACAAAGGGTTATGCTTATTTAAGACCGTCGTATGCACCATATAAAATAGTGCTTCATCTGAACGGTAAAGATGAAGAAATCCTCGATATACCTTACGGCGGAAACGGTTTTGAACACCAGATAAAGCATGTTTGCGAATGTATTGGAAGCGGTCTTAAAACAAGTCCCGTAAATACTCCCGAAAATACACTTTATATTATGGAGCAGATGGACAGCATACGGAAAGATATCGGGTTGTCTTATCCGCAGGACATTTTTAATGAATAATGAATAACGAATAACGAATAATTTCGGGGCACTGCGTGCCGATTATATATTGCTTTATGAATAACCGTCAGCTTGTTCTCCGATATTACCTTATTTGATATAAATAAAAACAAAAAAACCGGGTTATTATTCTTTTTACTTTCAAAGAACGATAAACCGGTTTTTTAATTCATTTAATTGTATTAAAGAATAAATATGAAACACTAATATGAAAAGAAAAACTCCCTTGCATTTGATGTAAATAGGTGTTATAATTCATTTGTTGAATTATGA
>JAZUHA010000146.1:0-4455 GCA_045641485.1 Acutalibacteraceae bacterium | reverse complement strand
GGCGGACCGGAATTTCGCAAGGATCTGAAAGAAGATCGTGATAAAGGGTAGCGTGAAAGAAATACTACGTCCCCCCAATGAAAGGTATAAGAAAAAGACCTTGCAAGACGAGCTTTTTTGCAAGGTTGAATTCGGGTGTTCAACCAAACGGCTAAGAAACAGATAACCCCTGCTTTTCAAGGAATTTGGTGGCTTGCTTGACGGCTTTTGCAAGTTGGCGTTCTTTAAGAGTTTCCGGCATATCGACCTTGAAGAGGTCGGTAGGATTCCAGACTTCGCCGGTAGACATCATTTTGAAAACAGCAGTGAGAATCATCCGTGCGATGGCAATGATGGCTCGTTTCTTTCCTCTGCGCTTGGAAATCTGCTCATACTTCAAACGGTAGTAAGAATTATCGGTCGCTTTCACGGCTGCATGGGCGACTTGCACCAATGCAGGTTTGAGATAAACTCCGGCACGTGTAATGCGAACAGACTTTTTCTTACCGGCAGATTCGTTGTTGCCGGGTGTTAGTCCCGCCCAGCAGCACAGACGTTTTGAGGAACCGAACAGAGATATATCGGTGCCGATCTCGGAAATGATTGTAATGGCAGAATTGCGGTCAACACCGGGAATGGTGCAAAGCAGCGAAATCAAACCTTCGTACTTTGCAACCATCGTGTCAATCGCAGAATCCACTTGAGAAATGGCGTTTGTAATGTAGTCAAGATGAGAACGCACAATCCTCATACGCAATTTTTGCTCATCTGTAATGGAATATCCTTCAATGGATTCAAGCACGGAATCGGACTTCTTTTTCAGAGAACGCTGTAAAAGAGAGACACAGTATTCCGGATCGAAGGAATCTTCGGAGATGAGGTAATCTGTAATGGCTGTTGCAGATTTGCCGAACATATCCGAAACGACAGAATCAAGAGAAACATTACAAACGGTAAATGCGTTTTGAAAACGGTTTTTCTCACTGCTTTTCATTGAAACCAATTTGTAACGGTATCGGGTAAATTCACGAAGGATGCGAATATCCTTTGGCGGAATAAAACTTCCCGGAACAAGCCCCAAACGAAACAAGTCACCGATCCATTTGGAATCCTTGGTGTCATCCTTGTTACCCTTTACGGCTTTTACCCATTTTGGATTTGCAATCGTAACACGGATGCCCCGTTCTTCAAGAATGTTGAAAACGGGAACCCAATACTTGCCGGTAGATTCCATACAGACATCAGGGCAGTCGTTTTCAAGAAGCCAATCGGCAAAGCGATGCAGGTCTGAGTTGTAAGTGGAAAAGCGTTTCTTTTGGTAATGCGGTTGTACGCCGTCCGTAGTTGAGATGATTGTTCCGACCAAAAAGGTTTTGTGAACATCTATACCACAGCAAACAGGAAATACAACTTTCAAAAAATATCCCTCCTCGAATTAAGATGTGAGGAGAAGACAGCGACTGAATCATCACACAATTTAACAGGTGTTAAAACAATTCTTAGCGTCCGTGCTCAGTGGCAACACTTATTTGTGCTTGACAAGATGATTCTAACACTGATTAAAATACTGTTTTCAGCAAGAAGTACTTCTACGACTCCTCCTACCGTGCGTTGTAGTGTGTCTTCTCCCCGAAAACATTCTAACACAACTTTATTAAAAAATCGCCGCTAACCAGCACTCTTTCATTTCTATTTGTGCTGACGTTTTTGCGGCAGAATGGAGATTAATATGGAACGATTAGCATGGAAGGGAATTATTAAAGCAGGGTGTAAAGACGAGTATATTAGAAGACATAATGAAATTTGGCCGGAAATGGTTAAGGTTTTGAAAGAAGCTGGTATTTGCAATTATACTATTTTTGCCGATGGTAACGAATTGACAGGATATTATGAGTGCAAAGAAGGAATTGAATATGCTGAAAGAATTCAAGCAAACAGCGAAGTTGTAGCACGATGGAACGAATATATGAAAGATATTTTAATATTAAAAATGGATCCAAATACTGGTGCACAACCTAAACTTGAAGAAGTATTCCGAATGGGTTGATACAAGAATCAACAATAAGGTGCTTTAGAAATATTATTATAGCATAAATTATTTTTTTAACAGAAAAAATGAGCAATAAGATTAGAATTGGTTCGAGCAAAGTTGGTTTTATTCCATGTTGAAAATAGAACTTGATTCAGTTTTTGATAAAAATTAGCGAAATATTTATAAACAATAAGAATAATGGAGAGAAAAAATGATTGATATATTTATTAATGAAAATAAAACTTATATGTATGATATTCTTCGTAAACTCTGTGCAATTCCTGCCCCTTCTTTCCATGAAGAAAAAAGAGCCGAATTCATTAAAGACTTGTTACTTAAATTTGGTGCGGAAAAAGTAATTATCGATGAAGCGAAAAATGTTATTTTTGAAATCGGATGTAAAAACAGTGATGAAATAACTGTTTTTGCCGCTCATACCGACACGGTTTTTCCTGATATGGAAGCGATGCCGATTTATGAGAATGACGGACGATTATTCTGCCCCGGAGTTGGTGATGATACTGCAAGTGTAGTAGTGTTACTGATGTTTGCAAAATATTTTATAGAAAACAAAATTCTGTATCCAAACGGTGTTATGTTTGTTTTTAATTCCTGTGAGGAAGGACTCGGTAATTTGTTCGGCACAAAAACCTTGTTTAAGAATTACAAAGGAAGAATAAAACAATTTATCAGTTTGGACGGCGAAAGTATATTTACGGCGTTTGATACTTGTGTAGGTTCAAAAAGATATAAAGTTTCCGTCAAAACAGAAGGCGGGCATTCTTATGAGAATTTTGGAAATAAGAATGCGGTTGTAGAACTTTATAAGATAATCAATGCTATTTATTCGATTGAAGTTCCCAAAATCGGAAATTCAAAAACAACATATAATGTCGGAATGATTTCCGGCGGAACGAGCATAAATACTATTCCCCAAAATTCAGAAATGTTTTGTGAATATCGCTCTGATAATAATGAATGTATTGAAATTATGAATCAGCGTTTTGAAGAAATATTTAATAATTCTTTAAATGATGATGTTAAAATAACCGTTGAAGAGATAGGGTACAGACCGTGTCAGTCAGCCAAGTTAATCGGTATCAATAAATATTTATGTGATGCTTTAAACTCCGCAGTTAACTATGTTACGAATAAAAGTGTTGATTTCACAAGTGCTTCCACCGATTCCAATGTCCCGATGTCGCTCGGTATACCGTCAATTACCTTTGGTGTTTATAACGGTTGCGGGGCTCATACAAGAGAAGAAAACATTGTTATGGATAGTATGTTAGATGGATTAAGAATTGTTGTTGAGCTATCTGAAAGATTAATGGAGATGTAAACAAAATGAAATTTACGGCTGTTGGGGACTTTCTGATTCAAGAAATTTTTGATACGAATTATAAGGGCTTTGAAGACATAAAAGAATATATTATGCGTGGCGATGCAAGGTTTTTTAATCTTGAAACTACTATAAATAAAGAGGGGAGTTGTTTTGCTTCGCAATTCAGCGGTGGCTCTTATTTAAGGGCTGTTCCCGAAGTGATTGATAACGCCAAAGAATTTGGTTTTAATATGGTAAGCACAAATAATAATCATTCGCTTGATTTTTCCTATAACGGATTATTAAGCACGATTGAAAGCATTAAAAAATCAGGACTTACATCTACGGGTACGGGTAAGGATTTAGCCGAAGCATCGGCACCTGCATATTTGAAAACAGAAAACGGTACGGTTGCTTTTGTTTCGGTATGCTCGTCGTTTGACCCGACTTCGTTTGCAGGTAATCCTTCAAAGTGTTTTCCGGGAAGACCCGGTGTAAACGGGTTAAGACATAAGGACATTTTGCAAATTACAGAACAACAAATGGAGCAGCTTAAAGCGATTGCCGATTCGTCCGGCATAAACAAGGAAAGAGATAAAGACAGGGAAGACGGATACTTGCCTGAACTTCCGAACGGTTGTTTTGAATTTGGCGCACTGCCGGTTGAGGTATCTTCAAAATCGGGAATCCGTACCGAAATGAACAGTGCTGACCTAAATAGAATTATACAATCAATTATTACGGCAAAAGAAAATGCCGACTATGTTTTTGTATCGTTACACGACCATACTTTTTATGAGGACATAGAAAATGTTCCGCCGTATTTAGAGGATTTTTGCCACCGTTGTATTGATAACGGTGCCGATGCCGTAATAGGTCACGGTCCGCATTTGATTCGTGGGATTGAAGTTTATAAAAACAGACCTATTTTATATTCCTTGGGCGATTTTGTTTTACAGTTAAACAGTATTCCGTGCGCTCCGGCTGATTTTTACGAAAAGCACGGTGTAAAGGTTGATGCAGGAATGGAAGAACTTTTGCGGGTTCGTTCAAACAACGGCAAGCGTGGCTTGATGTATATAAGGAAGATGTTTGAAACCTTTATTCCGTATTTTGAAAT
>JAZUHA010000145.1:0-15061 GCA_045641485.1 Acutalibacteraceae bacterium | reverse complement strand
TTCGGCTTTTGAAACAAGACTTTTTAAATCTTCTTCCGTGCCTAAAAGAGGGTCGATTTTTGTGTAGTCCGCAGTGTTGTAGCGGTGGTTGCTGTGCGCTTCAAATATAGGGTTAAGATAAATTACGCTTACGCCGAGTGATGAAAGATACGGGAGTTTTTCTTCTATACCTTTAATGTCGCCGCCGAAATAATCGTTATTTAAAATTTTGCCGTTTTCGTCGGGCAGATATACGGGTAATTCGTTTGTGCTTTTGTGAATAACACGGTCTTTCGGTACATTGTTTTTTATTTTTCCCGAATTATAAAAACGGTCGGGAAAAATCTGATACATAATGCCGCCTTTTATCCAATCGGGTGTGGTAAAGTTTTTATCGTATACCGTTTGCTGCCACTCTTTTCCGTAAGGAGAAAATGTTCCGCACCCTCTGTTTTGCAAAAGTATTGTGCTGCTGCCGAACGGTGTTTCATAAACAAAGTGGTAAAAATAAAGTCCCGGTTCGGAATATGAAAAAGTAATATCCCAATTTTCTTCGTTTTCGTTATCCTGACCGCACCAGTACAAATCTTTTATCCGCTCTTCACAGCCGTCTTTGTGAAAAACAAGTTTAACACTGCTGCAACAGAAGGAGCGGGGCATAACAACACAAAGCCGCTGGATTTCTCCTGCGGCAATACTTCCGAAAACGGATTTGTGTTTAAAATCTCTTGAATTAAAACAAGTGAACGGCAAATTACTCATCCTCATATCCGTTAGGATTATCGTGCTGCCATCTGTATGAATCGGCACACATATCGTCAACGGTTTTTTCTGCTTTCCAACCGAGTTCTCTTTCTGCTTTAGAGGGGTCGGAATAGCAGGTGGCAATATCTCCGGGGCGTCTGTCCTCAATTTTATACGGGATTTTTATACCGGAGGCTTTTTCAAATGCAGAAACAAGTTCAAGTACGCTGTAGCCTCTGCCCGTGCCGAGGTTGTATATATTTACCCCTTTAACGCTTTTTGCTTTTTTCAGCGCTTTGAGGTGCCCTTTAGCCAAATCTACAACATGAATATAATCTCTTACACCCGTTCCGTCGGGCGTGTCGTAATCGTTGCCGAAAATATGCAGATATTCACGCTTGCCGACTGCAACCTGCGTAATATACGGCATAAGGTTATTCGGTATTCCTTTGGGGCTTTCGCCTATTCTGCCGCTTATGTGAGCGCCCAGCGGATTAAAATATCTTAATATACAAACGCTCCAGTTTTTGTCGGAATTTGCGGTATCTTCAAGAATTTTTTCAATAAACAGTTTTGTTGTGCCGTATGGATTTGTTGTACCGCCTACGGGCATATTTTCGTTAAGCGGGGAAATATTATTTTCACCGTAGACTGTGGCGGAAGAACTGAAAACTATCGTTTTGCAGTTGTGTTTTGCCATAACTTCACACAGCGTAACCGTTCCGCCTATGTTATTTTCATAATATAAAAGGGGAACGGAGCATGATTCGCCGACTGATTTAAGTCCCGCAAAATGGATTACGGAGTCAATTCTGTTTTCACTGAAAACTTTTTCAAGGCCGTCTCTGTCACGTATATCGCATTTTACGAATTTGACTTTTTTGCCCGTAAGTTCTTCAATTCTGTTTAAAACTTCGGGACAACTGTTGTAAAAATTATCAATAATAATAATATCCTCGCCGGAATTTAAAAGTTCGACTGCTGTATGAGAACCGATATATCCGGTCCCTCCGGTAACCAATACTGCCATAATTTAATCCTTTCGGGTGAAATTTTTATTACTTACATTTCGCCGTGCATATTGTCATCTGTAGAAGGCTCTGTAGTTGCTTTCTTTGTAGTTTGTTTTTCGGTCTTTTTCTTTTCCTGTTTTTTCTTTGTCGTGGGCTCGCTTTTTTTTGTTGTTTCAGGAGGATTGTAAGCGGGTGTGTTGTTATAAGTATATGTATTATAACTGTAAGGTTGAGGAACTGCAATAGTTACGGGATTTGTAAAAATAGATGATGTGCTTTCGGGTGCGAGTATCGTAAGATTGTCTGTCGTAGTTTCGGAAGACGGCTCCGTCACACCGGGGAGAGTTGTGCTTTGCGGAAGCGTTGTGGGTATGGTAAACGAAACCGAGGGCGCAGCCTGAAGGCTTGTTGATACTTCGTCGCCCGGATTTACAAAATATCCTCTGAACTTAAAGCCGAGAATAATGCAGATAATAACTGCGACGGCAAGTATGGAAACAGCGGCAATTATACCTTTTTTGCCGAGTTTTGCAACAGGTCGCACATCGGAAACATATTCTGCTTCTATCTGTGCATTTTCAAATTTTTCTATTTCTTCCCGTGTAGCCGTTTTTCTGAAAATTGCTTCGTCAATATATTTGTCAAGCATTGTGTAAAGTTCGTCAATAGCTTCCGTAACAAGGCTTTCAATATTTTCGGTACTGTCGGCAATAAGTTTTCTTATAACGGTTTTATCGGGAGTTGCCACGCTTATGAATGTGTAGTAGCATTTAACCCTGTCTCCGTCTTTTTCACGGAAAATATTTGAAACGGATGCACCGAGGTCGGCGGAGCGAAGTTCCATAGCGCCGTGTGCAAGTTCTGCCGAATATGCTTTTTTGTCCTGAGCGCCCGCATCGTTTACAAACGGTGTGAAGAAAATAAAATTCTCATAGTTTTTGCATGCTTTAATGTCTTCTTTCATTAAAGCAACCGTGGGCGTAGACGGAACGGAAAGTCTTAATTCGTTCTTTACGAGTTTTGTTACGATTCTTTTTGCTTTTTCCGATGACGTTTCACTTTCGATTTCTTTAAGTGCTTCTTCTTTGTTTTCCTGCTCTTTTATAAACGGAAGTTTCAACGAATCAAACATAAACGGTGTTATTTCGTCATCAAGAGGGAATACAACGATATACTGTTCGCCGGATGAAACATAAAATCCGCTGTAAAGACCGTCTTGCGAAAGAAGTTCCGTACTTTCGTTAGGCACAAGCGTATGTGCTTTTAAAAGTTTTTCGTCGGTTACGGCGCTTCCTATTGCATCCTCAATTTTTCCGCTGTAAGCCGGAGTAAAACCGAAAGCCTTTATCAGCACGGTTTTAAATTTAAGGTATGTTTGTGCGGGAGTGCCTATTAAGATTGCATTTGCGGTTTTAAGCGCTTCGGAAATATTTGCAAAAAGTTCGTTCGGGTCTGAGTAGTTTTCAAAAAATACAGCCGTATCCGTTAATTTGTTACATATTTCCGATTTAACCTTTGTCGTGTTTGAATTGTTTTGTTGGAATGAATATGCTTTAATTTTCATTTTGTTCCTCCGGTTTAATAAAGATACCATTTTTTATCTTTTTTGTATGGGTTTTTTGAAGAGTTTGAGTAATAACAAGAGGGGTATTTAATCGGTGTGCTTTTATAAGAAGCATTTGTAAGGTCGGCTTCTTCGCTTTCGCCGTCTCTCACCATTCTTGCAACGACAACTAACCGTGAATTTTTAAAATCGAATGAACAGGTGCAGAGTGTAAGAAGTTTGTCCGTAGGCAAAAGGTCTGTTCCCGTGTTGTAAAGTTTCCTTTTGTCAAGTTCCTCAACATACTCCGCAAAGCACTTGTCCGAGCAGTTGTCAAAGGTAAAATCAAAGAAGTAACCTTCATTGTCTTTTGCATCGCCGTTTGTTAACAATACCGCATATACTTTCCATTTGTGCTTTTCGTAAAGCGTGTTAAATTCGATTACGGGATGTTCCTTGTAAAAATCAAGGGATTTGTACTGTGTTATTTTTGCAAAGCGTGAGCCGTCTTTCATATTGTGACCGTACAGAAGCGTGTTTCTGTCTATCGGGTCAAAGTCATCAATATATGAAGCGTATATTGCGCCGTAACTTGTCGCTTTGCCGTAAAAATCGTGAGTGAGATAATATTTGTTGTTATCTGCCTGTGCCACGGGAGTGTCTATATTCGTTCCCGGTATTTTCAAATAGCCTATCATATTCGGGTTTTGTGCATACTGTAAGGCGTATTCGTAACTTATTCCGGGCGGAAACTGTATATCCATAAGGTCGGGATAACGTTTGTAAAGGTAAGCCCAGGCTTCTTCCTCCGTCATTTCACTTAATTTTTTGCTTTCGTCATCTGTAAGTCCGAGAGAATTTTTACTCTGCTCTTCCGGCAGAACGATATATTTATCAATACCTTTTTTTACAAGGAATGTGCCGGAAACAAGAAGCACCGAGACCGAAAGCACAAGTGCGGCGGTTTTTGTGTATTTTAATATTTTTTCTTTTTTTCTGCGTTTGTAATATGCTTCTTTTCGTGATTCATCTGTACGGATAACCGTTTCTTCAAAAGAATTGTAGTGAATCATAGAAGTACTTTTTTTCGGTTTTTTATTCATAAATCCGCCTTTATTCGTTAAGAATGCCCTCGGCATTTATAAAAAGTTTTTTGACATTTTCTTCGGCTTTTTTACAAAGGGCTTCAATATCAAGAGATTTTTCAACCTCTGTAACCTCGTCAAGATGAGGTCTTGTTTTCGGGTGCTTCGGCGTAAATACCGTACAGCAATCCTCAAACGGCTGAATAGATGTTTCAAATGTGTCTATTTTGCGGGAAATTCTTACTATTTCCTCTTTATCCATTCCTATAAGCGGCCTGAAAACAGGTCTGTCTGCTACAGCATCCGTACAAAGAATTGCGGGCATAGTCTGACTTGCAACCTGTGCAAGGCTTTCGCCCGTTATAACGGAAAGGCAACCGAGTTTTTCTGCTATATCGCAGGAAATACGCATCATAAACCTGCGCATTATAAGTGTGAAATAATCTTCGGGGCAGTTATCTCGAATTGCTTCCTGTATTTCGGTAAACGGTACGGTATAAAGAGTTATTCTGCCGCTGTAGCGTGCTACTTTTGAAAGAAGTTCATGAACTTTTTGCTCTGCTCTTAAAGATGTGTACGGGGGTGAAGCAAAGTGAATTGCGGTAAGTTCAAGTCCGCGTTTTGCCATCATATAAGAAGCAACGGGACTGTCTATACCGCCGGAGATCATCACCGCACCTTTGCCTGAGGAACCTACGGGCATTCCGCCTGCGCCTTTTAACTGATTGCCTCTTATGTATGCTCTGTCCCGAATTTCCACCGTAACGGTAATTTCGGGATTGTGTACATCAACGGAAAGGTGGGGGAATGTTTCAAGAAGTTTTTCACCCATCTTGGCGGAAATTTCGGGGGAGGTAAACGGAAAACTTTTGTCCGCTCTTTTTGCTTCAACTTTGAACTTCTTTATTCCAAGCAGTTGTTCTTTAAGATAATCGGGAGCGATATTCAATATGGTATCCATATCCTTAGGTGCTATCGCCGCCCTCGAAAATCCCGCAATGCCGAAAACACGGGAAACTTCATCTGCGGCATCGTCAAGATTTATATTTTCGTCAACAGGCTCAACCGTTATGGTTGACTGCATTTTTTTGTATTGAAACTGACCGAAACGGGAAAGCCTTCTTCTTAAATTCTTAACAAGCATATCTTCAAATGTGTTTCTGTTAAGACCTTTTAAGGCGAGTTCGCCGTCTTTAATTAAAATAAGTTCTTTCATATATTCCTCACATTATTGTTTGTGTTTGCCGTATTTCAGAGCGCATTCGGTAAATGCTTCCGTGAGAATATCTATTTCCTCTTCGGTTGTGTACCGTGAAAGGCTTATTCTTACTGCACTGTCCGTAATTTCCGGGGCAACTCCCATTGCGGTAAGCACGGGGCTTCTGTGACCCGTTTTACAGGCGGAGCCTGCGGAGATACATATACCTTTTTCGCTCATAAAATTAACCGTCGGCTGACTCGGAAGACCGAGAACGGAAAGATTAATAATGTACGGTATGGAGTTTTCGGGTGAGTTTATAACGATATTCGGATTATCCTTTACGGCATTTATGAATTTTTCTTTGAGTAAACAAAGTTTATCGTAATTGCCTTTTATGTCTTTGATATCTTCTGCCGCCGCACCGAAAGCCGCAACAGCGGGCATACATTCCGTTCCCGAAAAAACACCTTTTTCCTGACCGCCGCCGAGAACATAGGGGTGAATTATATTTTTGTCTTTAAGATATATACCGCCCGCACCTTTAAATCCGTGGATTTTATGTGCGCTTACGGTTATGATATCGGCATTTAATACATTTGGTGAAGTATTGATTTTCCCGAATGCCTGAACACAGTCCGTATGTATAACGGCGGGAGCACCCGAAAGTTTTACGGCGCTTTTTATTGAAGAAACGGGCATTACCGAGCCGACTTCGTTATTTACCGCCATGCAGGAAACAAGAATGGTATCTTTATTTACCGCACTGCAAAGTTCGTCTTCATTTATATTGCCGTTTTTGTCGGGTCTTATTCTTATTACCTCAACACCGTTTTTCTGAAGACGGTTTAAAGGCTCATTTACACTCGGATGCTCGAATGCGGTGGTAACTATTCTGTTGCCGCTTTTTTTAAGACGCTCATATACTCCGAAAATTGCCGTGTTGTTGGCACAGGTGCCGGAAGAAGTAAAAAAGAAATTATCTTTTTTACAGTTTAAAAGGTCCGCAACCTGTTTGCGTGATTTATTTAAAAGGTCGGCGGCTTCACAACCGAGAAAATGTAAAGATGACGGGTTGCCCCAGCATTCTGTTGCGGCAAGTGCTGCCGCCTCCACCGCTTTTTCACAGGGTTTTGTTGTTGCGCTGTTGTCAAAATAAACCGTCAAATCCTTTTCCTCCGTTACGAATTTATCCGATTATTTATTATACAATTTAATGTCATTTTTGTAAATGCTTTTGTGTGAACTTTTACTGCCTATTTTTTGAATATTTCTTAAATAACAAGAAAAAATATTAAAAAAAAGGAAGGAAATGAAATTTTGTGAGTAAAAGGAGAAAAAAAGTAATAACCGTAAGTTTTGTTACTGCGGTGATTTTAACTCTTGCAATATGGGGAACGGTGAATTTTGTAAAATATTCAAATGCCGAAAAAGAACTTTCTTCGACTAAAGAAAGAGCATTGACGTCTCTCGGCACATATCTTGACGAAATAAGTACGGATTTATATAAATGTTCATTTGTTTCGTCTGCACCGATGATGGGAAATATTTCCGAAAAAATATGGCGCAATACCGCTTCGGCAAAAATGTGTCTTTCGGAAATAGCCGGTGAAAACGAACTTTCCGGTATGTATAAATTTCTTTCGCAGGCAGGCGAATATGCACTTTCTCTCGGCAACAAACTGAAAAGCGGAAAAAGTGTTTCAAAAGAGGATAAAGTGAATATTACAAAACTCGGTGATTTTGCAAAATCATACAGCAAAAAGACGGATTATCTTATTAACGAACGTGAAAGCGGAACACTTGAATTTGAAGAAATAAAATCGACTTTGAGTGATGACGGTAAAATAAAATCAACGGTGCTTTTTGACGAACTTAAAAATGCAAACGAATCATCGAAAGAATATCCGAAACTTATATATGACGGTCCGTATTCTGACAGTATTGAAACGAAAAAGTCAATGCTTACGGAACATCTGCCCTTAATTTCAAAGGAAAAAGCGCAAAAGAAAGCCGCCGATTTTTTAGGGATAGATAAGTCGGAAATTTATTTTTTCGGAGAATGTAAAAATAATTTGCCTTGTTTTGTCTTTTTTAATGCGAGTTATACCGTTTCCGTTACACAAAACGGCGGACTTATTTCATATATGCTTTGCGAACATTATGCCGGAGAAGTTAAAATAACCGAAAAAGAAGCAGTTAAAAAAGCCGGGTATTTTCTCTCGGAAAAGGGCTATAAAAATATGGTAAACCGTTATTATTCGGTTAATGACGGTATTTGTACGGTGAATTTTGTTTATTGTGAGAATGATACTCTTTGTTATCCGGATATAATAAAGGTCGGAATTTCTCTTGATACGGGAGAAATAACATCTTTTGATGCAACGGGATATATTATGAATCACACGCAAAGGAGCCTTAACGAAAATCATAAATACACTCTTAAATCAGCAAGCCGGTTTTTAGATAAATCGCTTGTTGTACTCTCCCGGAAAAAAGCGGTTATTCCGACGGATTACACAACGGAATACTATGTTTACGAATACCGCTGTAAAACTGAAAAAGATGAGGAAATTATGGTCTATATTGACCCCGACAGCGGTGAAGAAAAAGATGTTTTAATGCTTCTTTATTCGGATAACGGCATTCTTACAAAATAAAATGAATAACAGAAGAATTTCGGTTAAAAATATAGTCAGGAGTAATACTCCGGAAAGGAAGTGATATTTTGAAAAGGTTAATTACCGCAATATCATTACTTGCTGTCGCCGTTTTGCTTTGTGTAACTCTTTGTGCGTGCGGAGAAATGAAAAAAGATGAGAACGGTACGACTTTGCCGGAAAATACACGAGAGAGCGAAACCGTAAGCGATACAACTATATTTAATAAGGAAAACGGTGAGGTTACGGATACTCCCGAAAAAGGCAATAACGGTGCAGTCGGAGATATTGTAACCGATGTTTCCGAAAAAGTGTCGGAGGCTGTTACCGATGTTTCCGAAGCAGTAAGCAGATAAAATTAAAAACCGGTTTATCGTTCTTTGAAAGTAAAAGAATAATAAATCGGTTTTTTAATTCATAATATACAATGCATAATGCATAATGTCGGGGCATGCGTGCTGATTATATAAAAATCCTTGCGGATTTTATATTTATTTAATGAATAATGAAGACTGAAAACTCAAAAATATCAGTTCATAGTAACCGTAACAGAGCCGAGCGTAGTGCCGTCTTCAAGAGAGGCGGAGAATGTGACCGTGTAATTACTTACACCAGAAGCGTAATAACTCATATAATCGGTTTTATTTGTTTCGGAAAGCGTTACGGTTGTGCTTTCGGAGTAACCGTACTGAGTTGTGTATGTAAGTGTAATCGGTTTGTTATAAACTGATTTTCCTCCTGCCGTTATATGGAAAAATGCTCTGACTGAAGATGAGACGGATTTTTGAGAAGTCTTATTATCGC
The DNA here is from genome assembly GCA_045641485.1 of Acutalibacteraceae bacterium. Taxonomy (GTDB): domain Bacteria; phylum Bacillota; class Clostridia; order Oscillospirales; family Acutalibacteraceae; genus DTU089. The sequence goes on along the minus strand of JAZUHA010000145.1, from coordinate 6,035 downwards.
TTTGAGATGCATTTACGGCAAGAGTTACCTTGGCTTTTGATGTTTCGGCAGTTTTACTTTCACCGAGAAGTTTTTTCTTTAATTCAGCCGTGTTGCGGAAATTGAGTTTTGCAAGTTCTTTAAGGTAGGATACGGTTGTTGTATCTGTCTTTTTGAAGTTTTCCGTAATATATCCGTATTTTGCTTCTTTTATCTGTTCTTTTGCATCGGAATATTTTTCTATATCCGTAAGAATTTCCACTGCTTCTTTAAAAGATTTGTTCTCTATGAGTTTGAGTGCTTTTTTGTACGAACACTCTTTAATCATATCGGCGCTGTCGCCGTATTTTTTGATTTGTTTAAAAAGATTTTCGGCATTGTCAAAGTCGCCTTTTTCAAGATATGCTTTTGCTGCTTCATATTCAGAAGACATAGCCTTTGCGGAAGCATCTTTGTAATCGTCAAGGCCCTTAAAAATATCGGCGGCTTTTTCGTAATCGCCTTTTTCACAAAGTTTTTCGGCATAAGTGTATTCACACTCGTTTACTTTTTCTTTGCTGTCTTTATAATCTCCGAGAGAAGCGAAAACCGTTTCGGCTTTTTGAGCATTTCCTTCGGCAAGGAGTGAAGAAGCATTGTTATACTTAATCTGATTTACAAAACCGGGAAGATACTTAACGCCTAAACCCGTTCCGACGGAAAGAATAAGTATTATAAGAATAATAAGCGGTGTGCGGTTTTTCTTTTTCGGCTTAAGAGTTGTTTCTTCGTCCGAAACATCAAGTGTTTCGCCTGTTTTCTTTATTTCTTCCGCCATTACGGTATTTGAATTTTCTGAGGAATAGTCTGTTATATCAACAATAACATCTTCGGGAGAAACTGTTTCGGCAGTTTCTTCTTTAGTTTCTTCCTGCTTTGTTTCCTGTTTTATATCGTTTAAACTGTTAGAAGAAATATCGGTAATTTCAGTTTCTTTTTCGCATTTTTCTTCGGAAATTACATTGTTTTCGGTTTTTTCCGAAATCACTTCGGCATTGCCGTTTTCTTCTGTGTTTTCTTCTGTGTTTTCTTCGGCTATGTTATTCTCATCTTTCGCAGATGCTGTTTCGGTCGGTGCGGATTCTTCGGTTGCGGTTTCCGGTTCTTCTGCTGTTTCTTCTGTCGATTCTTCCGAAACATCTTCCGGATTTTCTTCGGCTTCTTGCTCACTTTCTGCTTCGGTTTCCTCAACGGAAGGAGTTTGTGTATTTTCGGGAGTTTCAACGGAAACGGATTGTTCTGCCATTGTTTCGCCGTTTTCGTCACTTTCGGGAATTTCTTCCGTTTTTTCTTCAGGAAGTTCCGGCGCTTCCTCTTTCGGTGGTTCGGGCAGGATTTTTGTTACGGAAGGAGAGTCGTCTTCTTCGTCATCGTATTCCTTAAGACTTTCTTCAAAAAAGTCGTATGCAGCTGTTTTGAGTCTCTCGGAAGCGGCGGGGGGACTTGTTACGCCCATATATTTACCCGTTTCGAGTGCGCCGTTAAGAGAAGCGAATTTTTTTGCATTTTCAAGAAGAAAATCATATTTTGCTTTGCTTTTCGGGAAAAACATAACTACACAGCGGTAATAAATCTCAAGGTTTTTTATATCTGCCGAAAGTATGCCCGTGAATACGGTGTGAGAAGCGATATCCTCTTTGATTTTTCCGAGTTTTCTGTCACCGACTTCGCCTGCCGCCTCATACGAAACATAGTTGCATTTTGAAAGATTGAGTTTTAACCGAATTTCGTTTCTTTCGTTAAAACGGTCGGCAAGTTCTGTAAGTGCTTTTCGGAAAGAAAGTGCTTCATCACGGATTTTTAAGATAAAAGCAACTTCCTTTTTGATTTTTTCCGCATCGGCATCTTCAAAAGAAAACAGATGAAGTTCAGTGAAATCTTTTTCAATAACGGTCATTTCCGTGTCTGCAAGTTCAAGAAGTTCAGGGAAATGTTCATCATCAATGTATTCAAAAGCGAAAGCGAGTTTTCGGTATGTTTCGGCGAGTGAAACAGTATCTTCATCGAAAGACTTACCGTCACAGAGTCCTTTGTAAAAAACGGCTTTTGCATCTGCTCCGTTTTCCGTAAGTGCTTTCATAAGGTAATCGGAAGCTTCCGCATATTCGCCTTTGTTATAGCACTCGATACCGAGAAGTCTGTTTTCCTCGTTTTTTTCAAAATGAGTTTTGCAAGACGGACAGTCAAAACCGTTTTCCGTCTCCTGTAAATAAGCGTTTTTGCAATTATCGCAAATAATTCTTATCATAGCTACCCCCAAAAGTAAGGCTGTATGCCAATTCACCTAATAATACCATATATCGCCGAGGTTTTCAACAAAATTATTTTTTATTTTTACCTTTTATTTTTAAAAGAAGTTAAATATAATAAAAACATAAATAATATAATATTTTACATATAGTTCACAGTTTTTCTACAAATGAATCTTAAAAATTTGTTATCATAAATTTTATTAAATATTTAAAATCTGCCGTTGTTATAAAAGGAGGAAAAACAATGCTTGATTTTGAAAAGAATTTGCCCGAAATTTCCGTACTTAAAGACATCTTTGTATCAAATACATCAATAGATGCGGAATTGTATTCCGAATATGATGTAAAACGGGGTTTGCGTGATATTAACGGAAACGGTGTTTTAACAGGCCTTACCGAGATTTCCGAAATTAACGGCAGTACGGTAAAAGACGGAGTAAAACAGCCGTGTGAAGGCTCTCTTTACTACAGGGGATACAACATTTACGATATTATTAACGGGACAATGGCACAGAAACATTTCGGCTTTGAAGAAGCCGTATATCTCCTTTTATTCGGTAAACTTCCCGATTTAAGTGAACTTGAAAGTTTTCGTATTCTTATTTCGGATATGATGAAACTCCCGGGGTCTTTTGTAAGGGATGTTGTTATGAAAGCGGCAAATCCCGATATTATGAACAATATTTCAAAAAGTATTTTAACGCTGTTTTCGTATGACGAAAAAGCAAATGATATTTCACTTGACAATGTGCTTAAGCAGTGCCTTCATCTTATTTCTGTTTTTCCGATGCTTTCCGTTTACGGCTATCACGCATATAACTATTATATAAATGCGGGATCTATGATAATTAAGGCGCCGAAACCTGAATACTCTCTTGCCGAAAATGTGCTTTATCTTTTACGCCCGGACGGTAATTTTACTTCGCTTGAAGCAAGGGTGCTTGATGCTTGCTTAATTCTTCACGCAGAACACGGAGGAGGTAACAACTCAACATTTACAATGCATGTTGTCACTTCCTCCGGAACGGATACATATTCTGCGGTTGCGGCTTCATTATGTTCATTAAAAGGTCCGAAGCACGGCGGCGCAAATATAAAAGTGGTTTCTATGTTTGACGATTTAAAGAAAAATGTTCGTAATCTGAATGATGAAGATGAAATAACCGACTATCTTAATAAAATTCTTGACAAACAGGCGTTTGACAGGTCGGGGCTTATTTACGGAATGGGTCATGCAGTATATTCGCTTTCCGACCCGAGAGCCGTGGTTTTAAAAGGTCTTGCGGAAAAATTAAGCATAGAAAAGGGTATGCACAGTGAATTCCTGCTTTACAGCAGGGTGGAAAAACTTGCTTCACAGTGCATTTGCAACAAACGAAAAATTTACAAAGGTGTATGTGCCAATGTTGATTTTTATTCGGGATTCAGTTACAGAATGCTCGGCATTCCGGATGAATTATTTACACCGATTTTTGCACTTTCAAGAATTTCAGGCTGGAGTGCGCACCGTCTTGAGGAACTTCTGAACGGTAATAAAATCATAAGACCGGCATATAAAAGCGTAAGTTCTCATAAGGAGTATAAAGGCATTAAAGAAAGATAACTATGCCCTTTTTATTGTAAATTCACAAATTTCAAATCCCGATAGCGGTTCTGTAATATTAAGTTCCAAAGCACCGTTATTAAAAATTTCTTTCGGCAGAGAGTATTCACGGCTCAAAAATTTCGGAGCTAAAAGTTCTCTGTCGAATTTTTCGTCTTTTTCGCCGCCGAAATACGGTCCTTCGTAAATTGTGTGTCCGTTTGCCGAAATTTTAAAATGCTCAACTTCGTCAAGGTGTTTTTCTTTATATATTATTTTCAGTTTGTAATCGTACTGCGGTAAAAATCCGCCGAGTTTGCACGAGAACGAATAGTGGTCATAAACCTTGAGCATAGACATCGGTATGGTGCCGTTGTTTACATTGGGGCGGTCGCCCTGATAGTTCATATAAAATTCGCCGTTCTGATGTACTCCGAGTACGTCGAGACCGTGAAGAGCAACGGAAAAATATGTTTCATCGTCTTTTACCGTGTTTCGTGAAAGAAGACGGTCAATAAATCCGCTTTTTTCTTCTTCGGGCAGAGTGTCGGCATAACCGAGTCTGTTTAAAAGCCATAATCTGTCGGTAACGGGGTTGTCTATTGTATCAAGAGTTGCACCCCGTTCCCAACCGTCGGCGCAAAATCTTTCAACGTCAAGTTGAAGTCCTATCATTTCAAAAAGCAAAACGCCGTTTTCTTCTGTTTCCTGCCTTAAATCAAGCGTTTTTTGAGGAAGTTCGGTTAAAAGAACGGTTTTTGCTCCCGCTGTATCGTGATTTTTAAGAAGCACGGTTGCATCTTTAATAAGTCTTGTTTCAAATTCACGTTTTTCACGGACAAACTCGTCACAGCACGCTCTGAAATAAAGCATTATAAAACGCCAGTTGTCGGAAAGGTGCGGATAGTCTTTTTTCAGTTCGCAGAAATCACGGTAAGTATTTTTAATGCAGGGATTATAAAGCGGGTCGCAGTCCCAGTTTTTTTCAAGTCCTAAAATGCAGTCGGTAAGTTTTTGTGTATCGCTTTTATAAAAGAAAAATCTTACATAGTCTTCGATTGTTTCTCTTACGGAAACATTTTTATTAAATTCAAGCTGACTCCAAACGGCTTTATTAAGGTCATCGTGAACACCTTCGGAGTAACTTACACTGCCTATTGTGTACTGCGAAAAAATCGAGTGGAGTTTAAAAAATTCGGTCGGTCTCGGGTTTACGCCCTCTCTTGAAATGGTGGAAGAAAAAGCAAAATGCCAATCGTCTTCGGTAAAATGAACGGGATATTCACAGCGCAGATTGTGTGTTATGTCGGGGTAAAAGCGCAAGGGATATCTGCCGTCTGTTTTTTCACGGAGTTCGTGTATCGGAAAAGCGTGGTTGGGACCCATAATAACGCCGTCTATTTTGCCGTCTGAAGCGTTTAATGATTTTGTAAATTCCTCACCCCAGTTTTCATATATATGAGGGGCTTGTGCAGACGGCCACATTTGGGCATTCGGGTGGAGTTCTTTGAGCATATCGGCAGTTCTTTCGCTTCTTTTAACAAATGTATCGGCAGGGAGTTGACCGGGGTCACCTCCGGGAGGAAAAATTGCATCTATTCTTTTAATACGGCTGTAAAGGTTTTTTCTTCTTTCTATTGCTTCGTCTTCCGTTTCGCCGTCGCAGTTCGGGTGCCACAAAGAAACGTCCATATCCACGGCATCTGCCATGGCGGAAGCAATAACAAGAAAATCCTCCTCGTCATATTTCATAAGTCTGTTTCTGTCGGATTTTGTTTTTTCATAGGGTATATGCTCACAGGTGTTTGCACCGAAAGCCATCATATCAAGGTAATATCTGAAATACTGTCTGTAATTCCAGGCATCGTATGTATTCGGTGTGGTGCGGTAGCCTATCTGGTGCCCTCTTATTTTTTTGTCGGGGCAAAAAATTCCGCTTATGTTTTCTGTCAGTATGATTTTGTCTTCCGTAAATTCGCATTTTCTCAAAAACAGAGAATATCCGAAAATAAGCCCCCGTATGCCTTTTGCAAAAACGGTGATTTTGTTTTCGGAAAGTTCGATTTTATAGCAATCTTTGTTTTCGAGAAAAGAAAAATCGCCCGAAACAAGTTCAATAACGGGCTTGTTTTTTACTTCGTCTGTAATTTCGGGAAGTTTGCCCGTTCTTAAATAAAGTTCTT
>JAZUHA010000144.1:0-7103 GCA_045641485.1 Acutalibacteraceae bacterium | reverse complement strand
GGCGAGGTAAGAGCTCACCGGAGTGCAGGTAACTGCACTGCCGTGTAAACCCTACTTGATGCAACACCGACAGGGGAGTTTGCCGGACAGCGTTTTTACGCATCCCCGAAGGGTGGCTTGAGCCTTGTGGTAACATAAGGTCGAGAAAGATAATTGCCTTAAAAGACAGAACCCGGCTTACAGTTTTACCGATTATTTAAAATAAACCGGGGCTGTTCCGTATAAAACGGCACAGCCCGTGGTGGATATTTATCTTTTCAGTCCTTCGGTTCCCACATTTTCGGGAATGTGACGGATGTCGTTTGTGTAGTAGATTTTTGTTCTTTCGACGCCGTTTTCGTAAAGGTATTTAATGAGAGAAACACCGGTGTTGTCCTGTGAAAAGTTAAGGTTTTTTCGCATCGGCAAATCTGCCGCCGCACTTATAAGATAATTGTTAAAAGTGCCGTGTGCCACCAAAGCGATATTTTCACGGTTTTTTGAGTCTTCTTTTATGTATGCAATTACTTTTTTTGCTCTTATAAGTGTGTCTTCATCGGTTTCTTCGCCCAATGAATGTATGTCTTTTATTTCTGCTTCCGGAAAAAAGCCGTTGATTGTGTGTACATCGCATCCGCTGTAATCGGGCGGAGTGCCTTTTTCCATAAGGTCGTGAAGTACTTCCGTATTCGCCTGCGCATTGCCTTTTAATATCGGTATTGCGGTTTTTAAAGTTCTTAAATACGGGCTACAGTATATTTTTTCTATATTAAGGTTTTTCATTCGTTCACCGAGAAGTTCGGCTTGGAGTTTTCCTCTTTCGGTAAGTTCGGAAGACGGTCCCTGCCCGTAAGCCTCGGCGTGGCGTATTATATAAAGATTCATTTTTTATTCCTTTCGGTTTTCTTGCGTTTATCTTATTATACAGCCATGTTTTATATAATGCAAGAAAAGAAAAATGTCATAATTATTTAAAAAGCAGTGATTTTATGAAATTAGAAGAAAAAGAAATTTCGTGTGAAGATATTTTTGACGGTGTGCTTATTCACCTTAAAAGATATGAAGCACTTCTTCCCGACGGTAAAAAAGCGGTTCGTGAAGTAATAAGACACCCGGGAGCCGTATGTGTGCTTCCCGTTGACAAAGAGGGCAACACATATCTTGTTAAGCAGTTCCGCTTTGCTTTTAACAGTGTAACCGTTGAAGCACCTGCCGGGAAACTTGAAAAAGGCGAGGATATTTTAAAAGCCGCCGAAAGAGAACTTAAGGAAGAAACGGGTCTTTCTTCACGAAAAATAACATATCTCGGTGAACTTTATACCACTCCCGCCATGATTGATGAAGTTATTCATCTGTATATTGCCGAAGATTTGACCGAAGGCAGTCAGAGTCTTGACGATGATGAGTTTATAAATGTTGAAAAACTTCCGCTGAAAAAAGCGGCAGAACTTGTATGTAACGGCGAAATCAAAGATTCAAAAACGCAGACGATTATTTTAAGAGCCGAAAAATATCTCGGCAATTCAAAATAAGTTAATCGGAAGGGAATTTTAGAATGAAAAGCAGTACAAAAAGGTTAATATCTTTGTTTATTGCAGTGGTGACGGTTATTTCGGTTTTCGGGATAACGACATTTGGTGCAAGTAAAAGTTACGGCAAAAAATACGGTGTCGTAAAAACGGTTAAATCAGATTACAAAACAAAATGCACGGCGTATTCTTTTAATAAAGACAATGGTAAAGTGTATCTTTTCTTCGATGCCGCTTCTTCACTTTCCGATAAAACAAGAAAAACCGTTTATTACGGCTTTGCTCTTTATAAAGACAGTGAATATAAAAATGCGGTTGCCGATATAAGCGGTGCTTTTCCGAAAAAAGACGGTAAAGCGGCAGTACCTCTTAACATGGCATCGCTGAAAAGCGGTGTGTATTACGGAAAAGTATATACTTTTGTTAAAAAATCAGACGGCACAAAGGTTACGGACAGCGACAGCATCGGAAAATTTACCGTTACCGTAAATAAACTCGGTGCGGCTGCACCCAAACTCAACGGCATATCAATTTCCGTTAAAGGCAATTATATTTCGTGGACCGGTGTGAAATATGCTTCGGTTTACAGAGTTTACAGAAAACTTTACGGCGAAAGTAAATGGAAAACGCTTTGCGATGTTAAAACAACAGGTTATACCGATAATTCAATTCAGCACGGTATAAAATATGTCTATACCGTTAAGGCTTTTGACGGTGATTATGCAAGCCTTTATAACAAAACCGGTGTGACGGCGGTATATCTTGATGAGCCGAAAATCGAAAAACCCGTTGCGGGTGAAGATAATGCGGTTATTCTTAATTGGAACTCTGTGGAAGGTGCGGAAAAATACTGTATATATAAACGCACGGCAGATGAAACATCTTATTCAAGGATAAAAACTCTTACAAAAGATGAAACCGCTTTTACGGATACATCGAAAAAGACAGACGGTCAGACGCTTTATTATAAAGTCAGAGCGGTAAACGGTGTTTCTGCGGGACTTATAAGTAAGCCTGTGAAAATTACTCCGTTTTTATGTGTAAAGCCTGCGGCATTTTACGAAAACGGTGTTGTTACCGTTTCGTGGGACGAATGCGGAGAAACATATTATCTGTACAAAAAAGACGGTTCGGGCGAATGGTCTTTAGTATACACCGGTGATGAACTTTCTTATTCCGATTTTGCGGTTTATCCGGATGAGACATACACCTACTCACTTGTTGCCGAGAAAAACGGAGTGAAAAGCAGTTTTTCTTCAAAGGGTTTTTCGCTTAAAACACTCGGTGAAACGGTAATAAAATCAGTTGCAAACAGCGAGAATAATTCCGTTCTGATTAAATGGAATAAAAAAGACGGTGCAACCGGGTATGAGATTTACCGCAAGACTTCGGGAAGCGAATATGAAAAAATCGGCGTAACGGGCAACACTTCATCTTTTTACGATACAACCGAAAAAACCAATAATCTCAGATATGTCTATACCGTAAGAGCATTCGGAAAATATGCCGAGGGAACAATGAATACGGAGGGTGTATCTCATCTTTATATGGAAGCGCCCGTACTTGTATATACAAAAGCCGTGAAAAACGGAGGGAACAAGATTTCGTGGAACGCAGTTTCCGGTGCCATAAGTTATAATGTTTACAGAAAAGCGCCGGGCGGAGAATGGAGTCTTTTGGGTAATACCACAACTCTCGGTTTTACCGACTCGAAAGCAGGCAGTAAAGATAAGTATTATTATACCGTTAAAGCCGTAAACGGTGCGGCGGAAAGTTCCTGTATGAGCGGTTTCGGTGTTAATTGTCTTAACGCTCCCGTGCTTCTTTCAATCAAAAAATCATCTTCTTCGGTAAAACTTACATGGGAAGACGTTGCCGGTGCAAAAGGGTATTATGTTTACCGTAAAGAAGACGGCGGCTCATACAGCAGACTTGCAACCGTAAGCACTCTGTCTTACGCTGATAAATCCGCAAAGGAAAACGGTAAAGAATATATTTATACCGTAAAAGCATTTAATGACGGCGGTGCCGGACTTTATGATATTTTCGGGTTATCCGTAAACTTTTAAAGCATTACGGCAGGGGATTATATGAGAATAAATACAGTCGGACTTATTACGGAAGTAAACCCTTACGGTAAACTTCTTTCACAGAGACTTTTGCCGTACGGTTATGACGGAGATTTAAAAACCGACATATATATAAATATTTCCGAACGGTTTTATGCCGACAGGCAAAAGGAACACCCTGAACTTTCTTTTGACGAATGTGAGTATCTTTGGTCGGGAGAATATTTTTATGAACAACTTGCACGGTTCGGTGGCGTCATGCTTCACGCATCGTGCGTGGAATATAAAGGAAAAGCGTATCTTTTTTCTGCTCCGAGCGGAACGGGAAAATCAACGCACACTCATTTGTGGATTAGGTATCTGCCCGGCTCACGGATTATAAATGACGATAAACCCGCTTTGCGTCTTATAAATAATAATGTATATGCTTTCGGTACTCCGTGGAGCGGAACAACAGATGAAAGTATAAATACGGGTGTACCGGTTGCAGGCATAGCATTTTTAAAAAGAGGAAAAAACAAAATAGAGCGTGTAAAAGGCGAAACCGTACTGAAAGAGTTTTTTAACGAAACCGTAAGACCTTTGTCAAAGGAACTTATGAAACCAATGCTTGATACAACCGATAAAATACTTACCGGAGTACCTCTTTACAGTCTGTCTTGCGATATGACACGGGAAGCCGTAACAATTTCTTATGAAGGAATGAGAGAAAATGAAACTGAATGATAATTTTATTTTGAAAAATATAGCAGGTTCGTCAGTCGTTTTACCGGTTGGTGAAGAAGCCGTTAAAATAAAAGGTATGATAACTCTTAATGAGGTTGCCGAATTTATATGGAAAAAAATCGAAAGCGGTGCCGAATATGAAGAAATACTCGGCAGTTTAATAAATGAATATAATGCACCCGAAGATGTAATAAAAAAAGACCTTGATGATTTTTTAAATACGCTTAAAGAAAAAAACATCATTTTATAAGGTGAATTTATGAAAATGGAAGATCTGCTTCCGTTTATTACGGAGGCTTTTTCGCAAAACAAAACATTTACGATTCCCATAACCGGGACAAGTATGCTTCCGCTTCTTATTGCCGGTAAAGATACTGTTGAACTTTCCGGAGTAACGGCAAAAGAAAACGGCTTGAGCCTTATGCCGGGGGATTTGCCTCTGTACAGAAGAAAAGACGGAAGTTTTGTTCTTCACCGTATAGTCGGTATTGAAAACGGCACATATACCATGTGCGGAGATAATCAGTTTATACTTGAAAAAGGTATAGAGGAAAGTCAGATAATCGGTGTCGTTACCGCAATAAACAAAGACGGAAAAACAATACCGGTTACTGATAAAAAATATTCGGCTTATGTAAAAAAACAGGTTAAAAATATAAAATACCGCTATCCGAAAAGAAGGTTACGAAAGAAAATTTCGGATACAATAAGAAAAAACAATGCCGTTAAGGCTGTCGCTTTTGATGAAACTCCGGATAAAGATGCGATAAAAGAAGATATTCTTTTAAATGCCGAAAATCTTATAAAAATACTCAAATTTGTTTTGACGGGCGAAAATCCCGGAGATGTTTCTTCGTGGAATTTCGGAAAAATAAAAAAACTTTCCGATATTCATCATGTTACGGGATTTGCGGCACAGGGAGTTTTGAAACTTGACGGTGTACCTGCGGAAGTTAAATCCGGTTTTAAAAAAGAACTGTTCCGTACGGCGGCAAGATATACTGCGCAGGAAAACGAAGTGCGCAAACTTTCGGGGATATTTGACAGTGAAAAAATATTCCACTGCTTTTTAAAAGGTACAAAGATTGCAAAGTATTATGATGTACCGGAGTCAAGGTTTATGCTTGACGCAGATATTTATACGGAGAAAAGCAGAATAAGAGATGCCTGCCGTATTATGGAAGAACAGGGGTATAAAAACACTCTTGAGGATACAAAGGATATTGCTTTTACAAAAGACGGTTATCTTAATATCGAACTTCATAAGGATTTTAAATACGATTACGACGGAGATTATGAATATTACAAAAATGCCGCAGATAAGTTGATAAGAGCAAACGATGAAACATTTGAACTGAAAATGACAAACGAGGATTTTTATGTTTATGCTCTTTCGCATACGGCACATCATTTTTCCGCTTCCGGTACGGGACTCAGAAGTGTTATTGACCATTGGTATTTAAGAAAAAATCTGTTGCCGCTTTGCGACGGTGCAAAAATTACAGAATATCTTCAAAAATCCGGCTTAAATGATTTTTCAAAAAAAATGAATGAGTTGTGCGATTGCTGGTTCGGGCAGGCGGAAAAAAGCGATTTAATAAAAGAAATCGGAGATTATATTATCTTAAGCGGGCTTTACGGTACCGAAAAAAACACCTATTTAAACGGAGTTGTAAAAAGAGGCGTAGAAGACAGTGTTTCCGGGTTTTTGCTCGGTCGTATTTTTCCTGATTTGAGCAGAATGAAGAAAAGGTATGATATTTTAAATAAGATTCCGTTTCTTTTGCCGGTTTTCTGGATAATAAGAATATTTTCTTCTTTATCACTCGGCGGCAGATTGAAAAAGGAAATTTCCGCCGCCGCCGATTCTCAAAAATCCGATATTGACTCAAGAAGTGAATTTTTTAAATCAGTGGGGCTGTAATATTTAATTTATATTTTTTAAAAAAACTATTGCAGAATATTGTCGGTTTATGCTACAATACAGTTTAATGTACAGTTTGAAAAAGGCATGGTGAAAAATGGCTTACGAAGAAAAGAAAAATTATGACGACGGCAGTGAGGTATATTCACTTTTAAAACTTGCAAAAATAATATTAAAAAAATGGTGGGTAATCGTTCTGTTTGTTATTGTTTTTGCGATTGCGGGTTTTGGTTTCGCAAAGGTTACTTACCGTGAAAGTTATGTATCAAAAATACTGATAAATGTTGCAAATAAAGATGAGAACATTGCGGGCGAAGCATCTAAATATGTTACCGCAAGTGATACTCAGGCTTCGGCAAACATAGCAAACGGTTTTAAAGTTCTTGTTCAGCAGGGCGATGATTTTATTAACGCCGTTCAGAAAGCCGTTAAAGGTAAAACCGGAAGAGAATACTCAAAAGGCGAACTTCGCAGTATGATAGGTGTTGAAACGATTACCGATTCGACAATTATAAAAATCAGTGTAACTTCAGGTGATAAAACTCTCGCTTATGCTGTTTCAACATCAATACAGAGTGTTTACAAGGAAATTACGGATAAAGCGTTCCAGACGGCAAACTTTACGATTGCAGACAGCGCCACAAAGCCGGAACTCAAGCCGGATTCTTCTGCGCTTTTGTTTACTGCCGCAGGCGTTGTAATAGGCGGCGGTCTGGCATTGCTCTTTGTGCTTATCACTGCCAAACTTAAAGATATTATTCTTGCAAGCGAAGATATTAAAAGAAACTTTAATATTAACATTCTTGCTTCTGTTTCAAAAATCAAGAACAAGAAGAATGAAAGAAAACGTCTTCTTATAACAGATAAAAATGTGGG
>JAZUHA010000143.1:0-6919 GCA_045641485.1 Acutalibacteraceae bacterium | reverse complement strand
TTTTTCTGACGGTTGTTCATTGCGGCTATTTCAATGATAATGGCAAGGTTTCTGCCGGGTTTTACGGGAACTACCGTTGCAGGAACCTTTATGCCGAGAATTACGGCATATTCCTCATCTATGCCGAGTCTGTCATATGTTTTGTTTGAATCCCACGGCTCAAGCTGAATAACCATATCTATTTTTTCGGTTAGTTTAACTGCGCCCATACCGAAAATATTACGGGCATTTACAATGCCTATGCCTCGCAGTTCAATGAAGTGGCGAATGTTGTCGGGTGCTGAGCCGACAAGAGTTTTTGACGAAACACGGCGTATTTCAACGGAATCGTCTGCAATAAGACGATGACCTCTTTTAATGAGTTCAACAGCCGTTTCGCTTTTACCCACACCGCTGTCACCGAGAATGAGAATACCCTCGCCGTAAACCTCCACCAAAACGCCGTGCCGTGTAATTCTTTCGGCAAGTTCTATGCCGAGATATCCTATAAGCGTGGACATTATAAGAGAGGTGGGCTCCGATGTTCTTAAAATCGGAACTTTATATTCTTTTGCAAGTTCAAGGAATTTATCCGAGACTTCAAGATTTCTTGTGAAAATAACGCAAGACGGCAAAAGCCCGAAGAATTTGTTCAGCCTTTCGTTATACACTTCTTCTGTAAGAGTGGAAAGATAGCCCATTTCGGCAAGACCGACAAACTGCACACGCTCTTTGTCAAAATAGCCGTCGTACCCCGCAAAAAGAAGCCCGGGGCGGTTTACATCCTGAGAACTTATTATGAGTTCATCATCCGCCTTTTCCGGCATATAAACCGTTTCAAGCGAATTATCACGGACAAGTTTTGATATTTTTACGGAATATTTACCGCTCACAAAAACACCTCCGAAAAAGTATATGCGGTTTTTACATATTATAATGTTTTCTCGGCAATATGGCAATACTTATTTTACCGAAAACTTTTATACTTGATAAAAAACGGAAATTTTCACAAATTTTATCGGCTTTTTACTGAAAAATCACCGTTGACACGGCTTGTTTAAATTTATATAATAGCATAGAGATAAAATATCGAAACGGAGGTTTTTTGATGGCAAAATGTCCCGCTTGCGGCAAAAAGTTGCATCTTTACAACTGGAAGCCGAACTGCCCCCAATGCGGAGTAAACTTAAACTATTATAAGTCAAACGAAAAACTGCTTGAAGAATCCGAGAAAACAGAAATTGAGCACAGCAAGTTTCAGCCGAAGGTAGACAGAGCAAAAGCCGCAACCATAGGTACACTTACCGGCAGAATAAGAATGGCTTTCTTTCTTCTTCCCGTGCTGTCGCTTCTTCTTCCGCTTTTCAGCATTACGGCAGGCAATGTAAAAAAAAATTATAATGCAATAGAAATTTACAATGTTTTTTCGCTCCTTGATACCAACAAGGTTTTCGGCAATATATCACCGCTTGTTATTTCCGTTTTGCTTCTTGCAATACCGGCGGTATGCTGTATTGTTTTTACTATTATGCAGATTGCCGCGGGAACAAAAAAAGGCACAAGAAAAAACATCGTTCTTTCAAGTATATCGGTAACTCTTGTTGCCGCTTCACTTATAAGTTTTCTTGTGTTTGCAAAAAATCCCGCAAAAGCATATACAGACCTTGTTATTAACGAAGCCGAAACGGCGCTTTCGGGAACAAGTCAAAAAAACGCCGACGATGCCGTAAAGAAAATACAGGCAATTACGGGTTTGTCTTCCGTAGAAAAAGATATGCTTAATAAATCGCTCGAACAGTATGCTTCAAGCGGAAATTTAAACACATTTCTGACGGAAGACGAACAAAAAACTCTTGACGAAGCTTTTAAGAATGCAAAAAAAGAACAAGAGGAAATTGACGGTATAAGAGAAAGCACATCTTCTCTTATGACATCAATATTTACATATTCAAAACTTCAGACCGTAATAAACGAGTGCATTAACGACGCCGTTCTTCACGATGATGAGGTTTATTCCGATGAGTGTCTCGGGAAATTACTTAAGGCAACAGAAGAAGCAAAAGATTATTTAAAAAATGATATTGAATGTGTTTCGGCTGTAAAAAACAACGGCGAATATTCCGAAAGCAGTTTTAATAATCTTACCGCCGCCGTGGAAGAAGCAACCGGTTATTTGGATGCACTTAAAAAAGGCGAACTCATAATAGAACTTACGGATGATGACGGTACCGGCGAAAAAACAGAAAAAGAGCAGGCGCAGGAGACGGCACAGACTTTGCAAAATTCAATAAACAAAGTAAACGGTGCTTTTTGCGGTCTTGTTAATATTACCGCACTTAACGAAAACCTTGATGCTCTTAACGAAGCGATTGAAAGTGACGGTTTCGGCAAAAATATTACCGCTTCTGTCGGAGCGGGAATGATAATCTTCCTTGTTTTCTTTATTGCACAACTTGTTTTCAATATACAGATAAACAAAAAAGGTATAAAGGTCAAATATAAAGAATGCCTTATAGGCGGTCTTCCGAGTGAAGAATATTTTGACCTTGTGGCGCAGGGCAAAACAAATGCCGAGATTCGCCGTGTAATGCTTGTTCGACTTGCAAAAATGCAGGATGAAGTTCGCATAGCGCAGGAGGAAGCCGAGAAAAAGGCAGAGCAGGAAAAACTTAAAGAGATAAAAGAGCGAATGAATAAAAAAGAAACCGAGGTGAAGAAATAATGGCTGAATTAAAAGAAGCAACCGCAAAATATGTGGCACAAAACGGCACAGATGAAGAGGTTAATGCCCAACTTCACCAGATGGTTGATGTTGACCGCCGGGTTATCGGCAGAAAAGAAACAATAGGTTATATGCTTTTTGACGGCAGCCGTGCTTTTAACATCGACGGGCATAAGGACCTTTTTGTTGACAGTATTTTAAAAATCGGTTTTGATTTTCAGGCAAAATATAACGTTGTAGCCGGTATATGGGATGTTGTGGATGACTTCATTGTAAGTTTTATAATGGAAAAAACCCGTACACGCTGGGGTAAATTTTTACCTTATGTATTTGCGGGCGGTCTTCCGTATGCTGTTATTGCCACTCTTTACTGGATTCTTCCCGGAATACTTCCTGCATCTATGATAAACGACTTTAACAATGTTACAAAGTTTATTATTTATGCCGGACTTGATATGCTTGTTGAATTTGTCGGTAACTTTAAAGATGTTGCCATAGGCGGATATATTTCAACCATAACGCCGTACCCGTCTGACCGAAGACGGCTTCTCGCAATTTCAAGTTACTCAAGCATTATTTATTCACGTATTCCCGATATTGTAGTTGAATTTATGCTTGACTTTGTTAAAAACGGCATAGTAAAATCTTCAAAAGGCAAAACGACAGATGAAATGATTAAAAGTGCTCTTATGACGGTGGGACCCGTTACAGCACTTCTTTCGGGCGTAATAATTTCGTGGTACACGAGTATAGCAAAAGAGCGTGTCCGTCAGAAAATCGAAGTTCCGAAAATCAGAGAAAGCCTTCGCATAGTTTTCTCCAACAGACCCGTACTTATGTATCTTCTTTCAAATACAATGGGCTCTTTCGGAACGGGTATGACAACAAACGACTACTACCGTCAGGTTCTTAATATGACAACATTTGAAACAATAGCCGGTATACCGTCGTTTTTCTTCCAGCCTATCGGCTTTGCAAAGTATAACAATCTCACAAAAAGATTTTCCACACGTACTCTTTATATGGTCAGCCAGGTTTTCGCAAAAACATTTTACATTCCTCTTTGGTTCTACGGCAGATTCCTTAAAACAAAAGACGGAAAAATGTTCTTCCAGAGCCGTTGGGCAATGCTTCCCGTTACTGCGGTATGGGAGTGTATTTATGCTACATTCTGGGGTGTAAAGAGCATTTCCGGCTCCGAGATAAGCAACGAGTGCAACGACTATATCGAGTGGAAATGCGGTTACCGTAACGAAGCAACTCTTTCCGCAGCATCAACTCTTGTTTGTAAAATCCCCGGCAGACTTAACAGAGTTCTTCAGCCGCTGTATAAAAAGTGGTGCAGATATGACCAGACCGCATATACAGAGGGCAGAGAACAGCCGCTTATTGCACAGAAATGGATTTTTGCCATGGCAACGATTTTACCCGCATTCCTTGTTCTTTCAAGTATGATTCCGATGTTCTGGTATAATCTTGATAAAGAAAAACGTGACAGAATGTATGTTGAACTTAACGAACGCCGTGCAAAAACAGCGGAAGAAATAAACAAGACTAACGGTAAAAAAACTCAAAATGTTTCGGCTGTTGCGGAGTAAGGGATTTTTTCGGTTTTCAGACTGAATAACCGTTAGTTTATACTTTCATATTTACTTTTTAATACAATTAAACATAATAAAAAACCGGTTTATCATTCTTTCTTATAAAGAACGGTAAATCGGTTGTTTGTATTTTCTGTGTTATATTTCATTAAAATATTTAACAATATATTCAACCACAGCGCCGAACATCGGGTGGCAACGGCTGTCGCAACCGTCCCAGTTTTCCCAAAGAGTTGTTGCCCCGTGTTTTTTCATATTGTAAAATGTATTTTCTTTTTCGGAAGTAAGAAGTTTTTTCGCAGTGTCTTTGTAACCGTTTTCGCAAAGCACCCTAATAAGAATATCCGTTCCGAAAATACCCGTATCAAATTCACCGAGCGCTTCGTATTTTTTCACTATCGCTTTTAATGTTTTTTCGTTACCGAAACCGAGGTCATAGCCGTAAGCATCGGCGCTTTCAAGCGAATTACAGAAAGTTCCGTCTTCTTCGTTATAATATTTTTTCAAAAAAGAAGATGTCGTTTTTTCGAGATTTTCCTTTATTCCGTCACAATTTCTGCCTAAAATCCCGGAAATCTCTATAACTTCTTTCATGGCACGTATATAAAAATATGAATTTACAAATTCTTCGGGAATAAGATTTTTATTACCGGGCGAACACCAGTCGCCGAGACACCAGCCGCCCGGCTCACTGCTTGTAACAAGATTGTTTTCACAGTGATTTTTTAAATATTCAAGGTACAGAAGCATATTCGGATAATATTCCTTTAATACTTCTTTATCGCCGTAGAATTTATAAAAGTTATACGGAACGAATACTATTGCTCCGCCCCATCCGCCGGGACCTCCGCCTCCGCCGTAAAACGGTGCGGTATGCTCCACATGACCTTTATAAATATCCTGACTGTCCGCAATATCTCTCATCCATTTGCGGTAAAGTACTTCACTGTCAAAACAGGTCATAACCGTTTTTGATGTAAGCTGACCGTCACCCGTATAGCCGAGCCGTTCACGGTGCGGGCAGTCCGACGGCACACAGCAGTGAACATTATTAAGTTGTGTTCTTATATATGCATCGAATATCCACTGTAATGTTTCATCGGAAGATTTAAAGTCAACGGTCTTTTTTAAATCGGTATGCGCAACAGACCAATAAAGCAGCGTTACATTCCCCGTAACCTCTATATATCTTGCGGTGTGCCAGGTAAAATGCTGATATATTTCCCCGGCTTTTCCGTCATAAATATATTTTTCACGCTGCATTCGTGATGTACCGCCGCAATACCAGAAGTTTAAAGAGCCGTCTTCGTTTAATTCGTCGGCAAATCTTACGGTGCATTCCTCATCTGTTCTTGCACCGTCATTAAACTTGAATACGGGAAAACCCGCAACTCCTTCTTTTAAGTCGTAAATTGCATAGTCGCCTTTTTTAAATATACATTCGGGAGTGATTTTTCTTATTACTCTGTCGGGAATACAGTCCTGCTCGCAAATTAGCGTAACGGGCGGTTCGCTTTTTTCGGCGTTTTTCCATGAAGACATATCATCGGACAAGTCGGAAAAATCATATCCGCCGAGCCTTAAATCCTGAATTTCACCGAAATAAATATTTGAACGAATTACAAAAGATTTTCTGTATTTTACTGTTTCGTCGCTTTTTAAAACCGTACTGCCGTTATTCTTTATCAGAAAACGCAGATTTAAACTTCCGTAAACGGGCATTCCCTCGTTACGGCTTTCGTGCTGACAGTACCAGCCGCCGCCTATATGGAATACAATACTGTTTTTGCCGTTTTTGATAAAATCGGTTATATCGATTTTTTCATAATATGTCCTGAATGTGAGTGTATCATTCACGGGCATATTTATTATTTTAAGGTCTCTTTCGTTGTAATTTGTCCAGGCGGGGGCATAAAGTCTGTCCGTTACACATTTTCCGTTTACGAATATCTCCGAAAATCCGAGAGCCGACACAATAAGTTCTGCTTTTTCCGGCTTTTTTAAAATAAAATCTTTTCTTGCAATAACCGCTTCTTTTTCGTTACCGAATGTAAGGTATTCGGCATCTTCAAAAACAGTGTCTTTTCTTACGGTAATATATTTTTCGCCGTCTTTTTCATAAGAAACGCCTGTGTGAGCATAGCCTTTTTTACTGTATTCGGGAAGCTCGGAAAGCAATATTTCTTTTGTGTTTTCCTTATTCATAAGTTTATTACCTTATTTCTTTTTAAGCGGTACTATTGTAATCGCAAAATCAAGTTCACGGGAAGCATCAACGGCATATTGAGGTAATGTCTTCGGTCCGCATGAACCCGTACCCGTACCTCTTGTAAATCCGTCTACCGTTACAAAAGTTGTATTTTCATCTTTGACATCCTCGCGGTGATTTGCTTTTAACAAAGAATCCTGCGTGAAGTTATGAACATTAAATGTGAACTTTGCAGGTTCTTTTGAGTTATTGTTCGGGTAAACAAGAAGTTCATCGCCTTTTTCATTTTTAAGTTTAAAGTCCTGAACATCACAGTGATTCATATTATCCTGCGGTCTTATATACGGCCCGTACTGTTCTTCTACCGTGCTTGTAAACTTATCGTTAAAGCACTGTGCTTTAAAATCA
>JAZUHA010000142.1:0-4036 GCA_045641485.1 Acutalibacteraceae bacterium | reverse complement strand
TTGTCTTACTGTCTGTCATATTTGTCAACCCCTCTTTCAAGTTTTATGAAAATAAACATTTTTTGTGTTTCGTTTGCCGCAAACCCGACACTTGTTAACTTTCTGTAAGATTTTACCACATTACACAGAGGATTGCAAGAGATTTTGAGAAAAAGTTTAGTAAACCGAAATACCGGAATATTTAACATTTAACATTTGTATGAAAATGTAAATAAACATTATAAATCATAACGGTTTTGCGGAAATTTTTGCCGATTTAAGAATAAACTTAAAACGATATATTTTGATTTATTATATATTAAATTAAATCGGTTTGCTTTCTATATAGCAACTGTCTGTACACAGATCAACCTTGTTGTTCCATACCGTATTGCTGTCTACGGTGGGGTCTATATCCCAAGCGATATTATGTTGTTCGTCAATATAAACTCTTTTAAAATTTTCAATAATTGCGAACGGCTCAAATACAGTGCCTTTTTTAAGAAGCGGACGAACATCAAAAAGGCGTTTTTCCCCGTTATCAAAGCCGATAATCAATGTAAAATCATCATTAGGCGTTACGGAAACAACCTTTTTTCTACCGCTTGCAAAGTACGCCGCAGTTTGCTCATCAAAGCCTTTGGAACGATAATATTCAAATGTTTCAGGCATTATAACACCTCCGAAAACAGCCGATTATCTCAACGGTTCTATTGCAAATAACTCCTGTCTGTCTTTTGCAAGTTCCCGGTTTTCTTTTAACTCTTCTTGATGAAAAGCAGCTCAACTTTCACAGTCAGTATACCATGTATATTTTTATGTGTCAACAAACCGGCTATGAAGAACGTATTAAAATCATAACGGTTTTGCGGAAATTTTTGCCGAGGCACGGGGGTACTTCGCCGGAGTCTGCGAAATCTTTTTTATTTCTATTATATTTCTTTCTCCGCAATTTAAAAGTTCAAATGTATTTACTTTTTTTATCTGCCCGCCCAAAACGGAAACGGCACACTTTGCTTCATCAATTTCCTCCTGTGCCTGAGAGCCTTTCATTGGAATAAAACTTCCGCCGACACGAACAAACGGCAAACAGTATTCACAAAGCGTTCTTAACCCGGCAACCGCTCTTGCCGTGACATACATAAAGTTTTCACGGTATTCCTTTTGTCTTCCGGCTTCCTCTGCCCTCGTATGCAGAACGGTAACATTTTTCAAACCCATTTTTTCCGCAATATCCGCAACAACTTTGAGTTTTTTCCCGGTACTGTCAAGAAGCGTAACCTTTATATCCGGTCTTGCGGCGGCAATCACAAGCCCCGGAAAGCCTGCTCCCGTTCCCACATCAAGAAGAGTCGCATTTTCTTTAAAGTCTGCAAACTTAAAAATCGCAAGGCAGTCAATAAAATGCTTAACCGCTATACCCTCGTCATCCGTTATGGCGGTAAGATTTATTTTTTCGTTCCATTCTTTAAGTTGTTCGGCATAAATTTTTAGTTTTTCAAGTAAATCGCCGTCAATATCCACACCGAATTTTTCGGCATTCTCTGAAAGTATTTTTTCAAAATCCATTGTATTCTCCTGTTTATCCTCTGTAAAGCGAAAGAATTTCAAGTAAAGGTCCCTGCAAATCCTCACTTAAAAGAGGAAGCGGTTTTTCTTTTAAAACAAAATCGTTAAAAAGTCTGCCTTTTCTGTCGTTGCTCATCTGGTATTTTGAAATCACCTCGGTAAGAGCATCCTTTTTATTAACATTTGCAAGGTAATCGCATTTTGTTATTTCTGTTTCCGCTTTATCCGTAACTTTTATGTTTTTCAAAAATACGCAAACGGTTCCGTTTTCTTCGGTTACTTCCGCCTGCTTTTCTTTTCCGTTTATTTTAACCGAAACGGTACCGCTTACGACATCACGGAATTTAAGAGTGAAGTTTCTTTTTGCGGATATTACGGAAGTATCGCCCGAAACTTTTTCTATTGTGAAAGACAGTGTTGTTCCGTCTTCTTTAACGGTAAATTCGGTTTCGCAAAATGCGCCGTTTTCATATTCGTTTGTTTCGCCGTCGTCCTCATATAGTTTAAATGAATTGTCGCCCCTGTAAATAAGGATTTCCAAATCTTCGGGATTTTTATAATCGTTAACGGTATCGTTTACGCTCAGCGGAATAATTGCACCCTCTTTTGCAAGAACGGGAATATTCTCGGTATCACGGTACAGTTTTAAAAACCTTTGACCGCTGTAAATTCTGCCCGTAAAAATATCGGTATATCTTCCCTGAGGAATCCACGCCTGAACGGAAGCCATATTCGTTTCCTTTGATGTATGCTCCGTAACGGGTATTACAATAAGTTCCGTACCGAAGAAGTATTCGTTTTTAACGGCATACGCCTCCTCATTTTTCGGGTAATTATAATACATCGGCTCGCAAATCGCTCTGCCCTCTGTATGAGTTCTTTTATTCATAGTATAAATATACGGCAAAAGTTTGTGGCGTAATTTAAGATTTTGTTTTGCTATTCTTTCCACCGCTCCGCTGTATTTCCACGGTTCTTTGCCCATAAATTCATTTGCGGTTGAGTGGAGCCTCATAACGGGGCTGAACACGCCGAACTGAATCCATCTTAAATAAAGTTCGTCATCTTTTTTGCCCATACAGTGACCGCCTATATCGTGGCTCCACCACGGATAACCTATATTTGAAGCCGTAGCGGTAAAATACGGCTGAAATTCAAGGCTTTTCCAATTCTGAACGGTATCTCCGCTGAAGCCGAGCGGATAGCGCTGACTCCCCGCACCCGCAAATCTCGAAAGAATAAGCGGTCTTTTGCCGTTTTTTGAATTGTCAAGATAGTGGTAATGATTAAGCGCCCACAACGGGTCAAGCCCCGGAACACGGCTTTTTGTACCCTGCTGCCAGTCTATCCACCAAAAATCGACACCCTTGTTTTCAAGCGGATAATGAAGTACTTTAAAATAATTCTCCGTAAACTTTTCGTTTGTTATATCAAACGGAATTACTTTTTTATTCTCGGGATTTTGTCCCATACCGCGGCACATTTCGGCATAGCAATCCTCAAACGGGCGAACCCCCTGCGACGGATGTATATTAAAAGTAATCTTGTAATTTTCGTCTTTAAGAGTCTTTAAAAACAAATCGGGGTCGGGAAACAAATCGGTATTAAAACTGTAACCCGTCCAGCCGGGGAATGTAACATCATAAAAATATTCAAGAGCATTTTTGTGAAGCAAAGGCTTTTTAAGTTCATATCCGAATTTCTTTTTTACATCTACCCAATGCCAGTCCATATCCACGGTAGCAACACAAACAGGTATTTCTTCTTTCTTAAACCTTTTCATAAGTTCAAGATATTCGTCCTGCGTATATGCTTTATATCTGCTCCACCAGTTTGAAAGAGCATATCTCGGAATAAGCGGAGTTTTGCCCGTAAGACTGTAAAAATCCTTTACCGCACCTATATAGTCATAGCCGTAAGCAAAA
This sequence comes from Acutalibacteraceae bacterium, assembly GCA_045641485.1. GTDB lineage: Bacteria > Bacillota > Clostridia > Oscillospirales > Acutalibacteraceae > DTU089. The sequence goes on along the minus strand of JAZUHA010000142.1, from coordinate 563 downwards.
TAATACATATCTTTTTCCGAACGGTCACGGGGCAGAATTTTACCGTTATCTTTAAGCACAAGTGTATCGCTGTCATCAAGTACGGCAACGCCGTTTTTTGAGATAATGCCGTCACCTATAAGCGGAAGCCCTGCGCCGACATCAAGCGTACGGCAAGTTCCCTTAAGATTTCCGCTTTTGAAATTTGTTACCGTTCTGCCGTCAAGAAGTTTGATTTTAACCATTTTTTCCGAAGAAACGGAATAGACGAATTTTGCTTTCGTCGTTTTTATTTCCAAAGTATTTCTGCTTTCGTTTATATGGAACACGGGCTCTGAAAAATCACGAAACCATACGGTCTGTGTAGGCTCATCGCAGAATTTATTATTCTTTTGATTTTCCACACGGACAAGGCACGGCGACAGAACCGTTATCCTCACACCTTTTCGCACAATGGTGTGACTTTTTTTCGCCGCAGGTGATGTACTTATCTTAAATCTTTCGGAAAAACCGCTCATAAAAACACCTTTTTCATAATTTATAAGGCAATTATAAATGAATATTATTTCAAAGTCAACAAAATA
>JAZUHA010000141.1:0-13781 GCA_045641485.1 Acutalibacteraceae bacterium | reverse complement strand
ATATGGTCGGTGATTTCGGAATATATTTCGTCAACATCATCGTAATCATTACCGAATTTGTGAAATGACGAAAAATCTCTGTAAAGCTCGTCATATCCGCAGAAATCTTTTTTCAATGCGTCAACAAGCTGACTCATTGTATATTTTTCGGTATCATATATGTAATACTTTATTGCGGCAAGGCTGTCTGCCGTATCGGGCAGACCCTCCGTAAGAATCTGACCGTGACCGTAGTAAGGTCCGTGATTTTTGTAGTCCGCACCTTTTTCAATACAGCCCTGAATTACAAGCGAATGCCACGGATTAGGAGCTTCTTCTGCAAAAATACGCTGACATTTGTTAGACATATCAACAACATTATCCGCTAAAAATTCGACCTGCGCCTTGTAAGCATTCATCAGCTCGCCAAAGGTTCTGAATTTTTCCGCACTGCCTGTATTAAGACCGAGTTTTTCATAACTTTTCTGACATACGCCGTCAAAAAGTGCAAATTCAAGAGCCTTGATAACGCTGATTTCGCCGTCCTCAAGTCCCATGTGAGATTTGCCGAAAATATCAATCTGATTACAGCCGTTCATACAATAAAGATGTGCGTCTGATGCGGGAATGCCGAGAGCCTCAAGAGCAGGGCAGACACATTCGTCATTGTAAATCGCAGGCATACCGATACCCGTTGCGATTGTTTCGGCGGCTTCACGCCATGCTCTTTCGGGACTCTTGCGGTGAAAACGCATTGTAATGTTTGGTGTGTTGTAATGAAGTTCTCTTGCGACACGCAGGACGTCAAAGGTAAGCTCACAGCTTTTATCGTTCCCAAATTCGTCACTTCCGCCTATGCAGAGATTCCACGCACGGCATCTGTAAAACAGGTGCCAGAGCTTTTTAAGACATTCATATCTGTCCCCGGGGTCGTGATTTTCATAATATACGCCCATTGCGTAGTCAAAAAGACCGGGTGAATCATTTTCGATAAAGCTGTATGCAAGCCAGAAAAACTGACACGCCTCGAAAAAATCTTTCGGCTGTTTTCTCGGAATGTTTTCAAAAGCGGAAATCATTCTTGAAAGCACTGTTTTGTCCTCACCGTCAGCGGTAATAATCATTTTTTCCGCAAGAGCCTTGTATCTGTCTGCAAGAATTTCTATTGTTGACAGGGCAATTTCGAGCGAATCATAAAAGCTTTTTTTGTCGGTATGGATTTTTCTGAACAAGCTTATTCTTTCTCTGATACCGTCAGTGCCGATTCTCAGAAGCATTTCATAGTCGGGATTTGCGTGACCGCTTCCCGCGCCCCAGCAGCTGTTTGTATCGCAAAGCCTACGCTGAAGCTGTGTAAATGATTTTTCAGTCAGAGAAAGTGTTCGTATCGGTTCAAATTCAGCATAAAGAGCGTCAATTTCGTCAGCCAGCTCAGGGAAATTTTCTTTCTGAGCTTCTTTTATCTCCGAATCAAAATATATTCCCGCACCTCTGCTGTAATGTATGCCGAGATTCGGATATGTGCAGCACGGACCCGCAAACCAGTCTTTCGGGTCGATTGACAATTCAACGGTTTCAGCCTGCAATTTTATGCCACAGGCAATTCTGTAATTGCGTTCATATTCGGGAGAAACACCGCTTATATCAGCTTCCTTGTATCCTAATGCAAACGGTTCGATTTTTCTGATGTCCATAATTATCCACCCCTGTCAAAAAAGTTATACTTTTATTATAATGGCAATTACCCAAATGTCAATGCTTCTAGGACGAGGGGACGGTTCTAGGACGAGGGGACGGTTCTGTGTCCTGTCAATATTAATGTTTTTTATCAATCTAACCGCCGGTGTTTATTGAAAAACAGGACAAATTGTCTCATATTTTTTATGTTTCAAAGGCAGGACACAGAACCGTCCCCTTGTCCTCTGATTCATTCTTTCTTTTTATAAAACTTAAAAATAAATATCAAATAAGATGAAACTATTCCTATCATAACAAAAAAAGGTATTGGTATCTTTATTTCAACACCCAAATCAATGAGTTTTTTTTGAACTAAAAATGAAAACAAAAAAAATATTATTAAAACAACACTAAATATTTTAAATATATTCATTACTTTTTTATTGGGTTCAAATTTATCACCATACACAATTTGTATAGACAGTTTAGTTGGTTCACCATTTGTTGAATCCGTAAATTTATCAGGACACAATGTCCTTAATTCCGACCAAAAATTTGTAATCGGCTTTAATATAACTGTCTTTCTTTCATTTGCCTCTTTATAATTGATATAACAATAAACTTGATTGGTGTAAGCCGAATAAACCGTATCTATCCGAGGATGTTCGTTACTAAAAACTATTGACTCAATATTTTCGTTAGAAATAAAAATACTCGAAATTCTCACACCATTCTTTGAAAATGACACAAAACATTCTTTCATTCTATTTGTATATTTAATTGCTAAACCATATTTCATCATACTTTAAACCCATAGAACCTCAACAGTTCATATATTCCTTCTATTGTATTAGCAATTGCACTGCTTGATATTCTCCAACTAAAGGACAAAGGGACGGTTCTATGTCCTGTCCGTCTTAATGCTTTTTATCAATCTGACAGCCGGTTTTTTGTTGAAAAACAGGACAAATTGTCTTGTCTTTTGCCGTTTTTTAATGTTCCAAAGGCAGGACATAGAACCGTCCCCTTGTCCTCTTCATAATAATACTTAAACGCATTGTTACCGACTATTTCAACAGCCAACTGATTTGTTCTGTATGTTTGACTGTCCCCGGAGTTTCTGTCTGACAAGTGGTATAAATAATTGGTGTAAAGAGTATTGCCGTTAAGAGCCAATGCTTTTAAATTCAACCTGTTAAGCGTATCATACGAATAGTCTGCATAGTCCTTTTCCTTGTCCTTTTTCTAAAAACGAAAGAACTTCAGAAGCGCAAAGTTAGTCATTAAGTTTTTTTATGGCAGATTTTGCATACTTGCGCCAACCAGGGTGTGTTGAATTTTGAAATAGCTCAAAATAACAACGAAACTCTTCACGCTTAAATTCACCTAATGCACTAATAGCGTGTAAGCGAACCTCTTCGTCTTCCAGCAAATCAATTAAAGTTGGAATTGCACTTTCTTCCTTTAGTTTTCCAAGTAGCAAAACAATCATTTGCCTATTTCGTCCGAACCTTCTACTTGATACAATATCCAAGTATTCTTTTACAAAATTCTTGGATCGTATTTGATAAATACAGTCAGATATAAACCAGCGAGTTAAATCCGCTGTTTTCTCAAAGTAATAGTCCTTAAGTAGCATAGGAATAACATCATCAAGTCCTTTGATACAAAGAAAGCTCATAAAATAGTTTTGCTCGTTTGTTTTTTCAAGTTCTCTTGCGAGTTGATAATACTTGGTAGCAATAGGTACTATTACTTTTTTGTGTTTTGGAATGAACCCAACCGCCTGACTGGAAGTTTCAAATTTAAACCCCAAATCTCTCAATTCTTTTTCAAAAAGAGGAATTAAAGAATCAGTGTTTTCTTTGTAGTATTGTTCCTCTGCTGCCTTTCCATTATCGAGCCACATCCTTATCATATTCGGATTATTATTAATATCTTCAACGCCCATTATTCCACACCTCATCCTAACGGGAACAACTGAATTATGTCGCTATCAACAAGCTGTAGCAATGGACCTGTTAACGGAGCGTTTGTGTAAAGCTGCATTTTGTAACCGTTAGCTTGTGACCACATCACGAAATCCTTAAGTTGATTTGTGTACGACAAAGTACCCGAGTAATTCTTCACTTCACTTAAAATTCTCATACCTGTATCAAGTCCGTCTGGGATTCGATAAGAGGCTGTTCCTGTCAAGGATGAAATGTGAGCGGTGTTTTTGGTTATTCCCGACAATGCCTCTCCTGCTTTACCTTTTGCCACAACATCAGCCATTTTACTGACCGCGGTTTGTGCGACTGGTGCTGTGTTGTTTCCGGCTTGCGAAACATTATTCGCTATATAAGAAGCTCCAGCACCCAAGCCACCGGTACTCACCGCTGCAACTAACCCGCTTCCGCCAGCTAATACCGCTGCTGTACTTGCGGTTGCACTTCCGGCAAGTAATGCTCCCGCTGCAGCACCTGCACCAAGCCCGATTAAGCCACCGGCAGCCGCACCTATACCAATTCCTGCCAAAACGCTTTTACCTTGCTTTGCAGCAATTATTCCGCCTGCAATTCCGCCTGCGACTGCACCGATTGCTCCTGTAATCGCCAAAAAAGCAATGTGCCCTGTTGAGTCTGAAAACATAACAGGATTATTCTGACAGTAAGCAAAAACATTGTAACCAAGTACGCCGGACTGTGAATTAAGCTGACTGTCCGCATTCAAAAACCTGCCGACTTCGGGGTTGTAATATCTGCTTTGAAGATAATACAGTCCCGTATCTTTGTCATAGTAGTATCCGCGGTAACGGATAGCGCACATATCGGAATAGCCCTGTGCTGTTGATGAAAGAGTTCCGCCGCTTGCATTTGTTTCGGAAATTATATTACCCCATGCGTCATACTCATACTTTACAAGCAAAGAACCTGTTCCGCTGTAAAGTCCTATAACATCACCGAATGAGTTCGTTGCAACATAAAGCATTGTGGCTGTTGTGCCGCCGTCTTCATAATACTTTATTGCGGTAAGATGTCCGTAACTGTCGTAATAATAGAATATATCTGTTCCGTTGCGGTTTTCATATACGAGTTGTCCGTTAAGATACTGATATGTTGTCTTATTACTTCCGACCGTCTTTGATGCTCTTAACCCGTCAGCATCATATTTATAATTTATTGTAGTTCCGCTTTTTTTGTATGACTTAAGCTGTCTTCCGAACCATGTGAGACTTGCACCGAGGTAAGTCACGGGATTGCCTATTCCGTTATAGGTTATTTTTTCATCAGGTGAATACGAAGGATTACCATTATCGTCATAACTTCCGTCAAGATTTACATCTGTCAGCAACCTGTCCCATCCGCTTTTATTGTCATTTCCATACCGGTATGTAACAGTTTTAGTGGGTGTTGAAAGCGTATCTGCCGTGCTGTATGTGTATTCCCTGCGTTCTTTTATGTTGCCCAAACGGTCATAACTCCATGTATATGTTTTACTGATTGCCGTATTGTTTTCACGTTTGAGTTCATTTAAATTATTGTATTTATATGAAGTATAAGCGGTATAACTGCCCGCCGTATTTGAATCATTACCCCCTGTGCGTATTCCTTTTTGAACGGCGGTTATATTACCTGCATCATCATAAGAATACTTAAAAGCATTGTCTCCGATAATCTCATACGCAAGTTGGTGCGTACGGTAAAGTGTACTGCCGGAAGTATTCCGATGCGAAGTGTAATAAACATAATTTGTACACAGTGTGGTATTATTCAGTGCTAATGCTTTTTTATTAAGTCTGTTTAAAGTATCGTATGTATAGTCAACATAACGGGTGCCGCTTATTTTGTAGCGAGTCGGCAGATTATCTTTGGCGTAAGCTGCTGTACCGTCAACTCCCGATACAGCCGAATACGAATACTGTTGTGTAACCGTTCTGCCACCGGCTTCGTTGGTGAGCTTTGTAAGGTTATTTCTAATATCGTATGTAAATTCCGTGCTGCCCTTATGTTCAAAGGTGTCATTTGTCTGTAAATCCTGCCGTATAAGTCTGCCGAGACTGTCGTATGTATATAAATACTTTGTATTATTTTCCGCATCACGGTGATAAACGGTTGTGCCGGTGGAATCATAGCCCCACGAATACAGACTCTTTTGGACAGTATCTCCGTCTTTAGTTGACTTGACAAGGTTTGTGTTGCCCCACTTATCGTAAAAATAAAGCAAGGTATGATCCGCAGCATTATCATCATTGTTATTATTATCGTTATGGTTAACTTTATTATAATAAACGATTTTTTGCAAAGCACCGTTTTTCGCATAAGTGTTGGTTGAAAGAATTGCATTGTTAACCTTAGTTACATTGCGGTTTCCGAATGAATCGTAGGTAAAACTGTAGTTTTCATCAAGTCCCCCAGAGCCGAAAAGTATTGAACTTAAGCGGTTGCCCGTGTAGGTGTATTCCGCCTTTGTGCGGGTATCGGGCGCGGTTACCGACTTTATACGGTCATCGTTATTGCTCACATAAGAATAGGTTGATGTGTAGCCATTGGCATCGGTCTGTGAGGTCATTCTGCCGCGAGCGTAATCATAGGCGGCGGTTGATGTGTTGCCGTGCTCATCAGAAACCGAGGTCACATATGAGCCTGCATTAATATTACCGGCAGCACTATTATAACCAAACCCTGTTTTAATTACAAGTTCATTTGAAGCATTTTTGGTTTCAACTGCCGTAATATTTTTTGTTGAAGAACTGTATGTATTTTCGGTTTTAACACCTCTCGGCGATGTTGTTACCTTAAGATTGCGGTTTGAGTCGTAACTGTATTGCGTTTTGTTTCCCGCAGCATCGGTGTAACTTTTTAAATCGTTGTTATCGTAATAATCAAGCCCTGCCTTTTGCTCGGCATTGGCTTTTACGCTTATGGGATTGCCCTCGTTGTCATAAGTACAGGTCTGCGCAACATCTTTTATTAATTGTATGTGGTCAAAATATGCGTGGTTTGCCTGGTTATTATAACGCAACATTATCCTGATCTTATAAGGAACATATTCAGGGTGTTCATTATACTGTAAACTGAATGAAACCGCCGAATACTGCCAACCGCTTATTGTTGTGTTAAAACTTGCAAAGTAAGATTTATTAAAAGGACAAGGGGACGGTTCTGTGTCCTGTCAACATTAATGCTTTTTATCAATCTGACAGCCGGTTTTTTGTTGAAAAACAGGATAAATTATCTCATTTTTTTGCCGTTTTTTAATGTTTCAAAGGCAGGACATAGAACCGACCTTTTGTCCTTTTTAGAGCCGTTCCTTTGTCCTCTATTCTTCAGCCGTTTCAAGTTGTTCTCTGCATTTTATTCTATCTTGTGACAATGTTTCAAAAATACCGGCTAATTCTATATCTCTGCAAAAAAAAGCCTCACGCGCTATCATAGGAAATAAACAATCTGTATAATCACTTCGATATGAATAATACAATATTAGCATATGATTATTATCATACAATAACAATTTTCCTTTTCCGCTATTTGGAATTCCTAAAACATAAAATTCATTATGTGAACAAGAAACGGGTGCAATTTTGTAAAAAACACCGTCAACGCTTCCACTTATTCCTTGTTCAAATTCTGTGTAATCATATTTGTTGTATACATCGCCATCCGCTTCATATATGTATTCATAAGTACCGGAAACTATTTTTGAATCAAATGTAGATCTGTAATATTCATTATCGAATAATTCAATAACATTTGAAAAAAATCCGGGTAATTCTTCGACTTTTATGTTTACATTATAGTTTTTTACTCCTATAAATCCATATTTTAACATTATTAAAAACGAAATGAAAAATGCCACCGCAATTAGCAAGGGCTTTATTTTTTTAGAACGTTTTGCTTTTATATCAAAAATTATAACTAAGGAAAGAATAAAAATAAAAAATCTTATAAATAATATCCTTGATAATAGAACTAATAAATCATACATAACAATTCCCCACTATTATTTCTTTAATATTAATTTATAACTATTACGGAGGACAAGGGAGACGGTTCTGTGTCCTGTCTTTGGAACATTAAAAAACGGCAAAAAAATGAGACAATTTGTCCTGTTTTTCAACAAAAAACCGGCTGCAGATTGATAAAAAGCATTAAGACGGACAGGACATAGAACCGTCCCCTTGTCCTCTATTCTTTCCGAATTCAAAAACTTCATATTTTTCTTTTGCTTCTTCAACTGTCATAAAATACTGTTCTCCGAGTATATTTTTTAATTCCGTTTTTGCTGTTTCATAGTTTATAAACGAAATACCGTTTAATTGTTGTAATTCTTCATCGGATATTTTAAAAAATCCCGAATAGTTTTCCGGATAATCTGTAACCTGCAACTTATTTTCATACAAACTCGCACACAACTTACCCATCATTTCAAACCTGATGAATTCAGGTTCTGTTAATTTAACATCTATAACTCTTACCCGTTTATTTGATTTAAACATTTTTGCCCATATATCAGATATTACCCACTCATTAAACCATTCGGCATATACACTGCATATACCGTTATTCTCAGTTATATAAATGGTATCATGCGGCGAATACTATGTTCATAAATCTTACCGCATCATCATCTAATTTGTCCTGCATATTGTTAAACGGAATATAAAAATCCAGAAATCCCGATAATAAATCAAAACCTTCATCATTTTCTTTAAAGTATGATTTCAATTTTTTGCTGAAAAATTTTTTCACTTCTTCTTTTGTCATACCGATAATATGTAAAGAGGTTATTGATATATCAGGGAAAGATTTATTGTTTATCATATTCATATCTCCCAGGACAAGGGGACGATTCTGTGTCCTGTCCGTCTTAATGCTTTTTATCAATCTGACAGCCGGTTTTTTGTTGAAAAATCAGTTTCTATAAGATTGCCTTTTCACTTTTCCTCATCTGAGGTTTTCACGCCAACCGTCCCCTTGTCTTTTCTTTTTCCCTTGTCTTTTTTATAAGTCGGCATCATCATCCAAATCATTTATATAATACGGAACTGCGCCCGGTATATATCTCATACAGATGTCAAATAAGCGTTTGCCCTCGGGGGTTTCAATATTCCAATTGTCAACGCCTTCTTTTTCCGTTAACTGAATTTCCGTTGATAGATCTTCAAACTTATAGGACGAGGGGACGGTTCTGTGTCCTGCCAATGTTAATGCTTTTTATCAATCTGACTGCCGGTTTTTTACCGTTTTTCAATGTTTTGGAAGCGGGACATAGAACCGTCCCCCCGGTCCTGCTTTCGTTGAACCGGACCCTTATCCTCTCACCCGTTAATACTTTTTATTTCAATTATTCCGACACTCATTTGCAAAACAATTCTTGCATCAACGGCAGTAATTACGCCGTCACCGTCAACATCGGCTGTAATTTTCCGGAAATCGGTTTCGGCAACACTCATTCCGGAAGCAATGCGAAGAACCTCCCGTGCATCTGCACAAGTAACTTTGCCGTCTGAATCAATATCCCCGAATAAACAGTCTTTTTTCATAAGCAAATAGTCCTTTGTGACAAAATATGCATATTCTTTTTCGGAAAGCGTGTTAAATACGGAATTAAATTCGCTTTCATTCTGAACTTCCAGACATACAAAAATATGAATGTATTCCTGCAAAAAAACATCTTCATCGTTCAAATCGGTCATAATAACTGTCTCGGTAACATAATCAAGTTTTTTTATATCTTCCGTAACTGAATTTATAGTTTCAAAATATTCCATAGGCACAAAAATTTGTATGTTTTTTAATCTGTAATATCCGTTTTCATCTTCGTATACATCGCCGGAATAAGTTTGTAAAACTAAATTGGCTGCAATAATAAAAATCAATATAATACTGAAAATTTTTTTAGTCATTGTAATCCACCCCACAGTTAAATATATAATGAGACGTGCGGAACGGCTCTGCAGGACAAAGAAAGGACACAGAACCGTCCCTTTATCCTCAAAACTAAACGCTGAAAACTCAATATTTATCCTTGCAAGATTTTGTGTTTGCATAACAACCTTTAAAATCACCGTTATATGCTTTTACATAATAGGTGTAGGTTGTACCCTTTTGTGCAGATTTGTCAAGGTAACTTACCTTTGCTGCACCTGTAACCGTTGCAAGTTTTTTGTAACTTCCGTTGCCTGCTTTACGGTAAACATAATATCCTTTTGAAGCGGAAATCTTGTCCCACTTAACGGTTATGCCCGCTTTTTTGCTTGTTGCGGAAGAGATTGTAACGGATTTAAGATACATAAGTGCAGTTGTTTTTTTATAACTGCTGTATGTTTTACCGTTAAAGGCTCTTACATAATAGGTATACTTTGTACCGCTTTTTACGGATTTGTCTTTATAAGAAACAGTTGAGCCGCCGTCAACAGTGGCTGTTTTCTTAAATTCACCCGAGCCGGTCTTTTTATAAACCGCATAGCCCTTTGCACCTGTAATTTTATTCCATGTAACATTTATATATCCGTTTTTGTTTGCAGATTTTGCCGTAGGTGTTGCAAGATAAAGTTTTGAAAGACCGTTTTCATCTTTTGTTCCGTTTCCGTTTTTATTTGAAGCACTTACGGAATAGTAATACTTATTTCCGCTTTTTGCAGTTGTGTCGGTAAATGAAGTTTTAGTAGTTGTTTTTAATTTTTTCCACTCGGTTGAAGTTGTTTTTCTGTAAACAGTATAACTGTCGACACCGGTTTTTGCTTTCCACGAAACTTTAACACCGCTTGAGGTATTTGAAACAGAGGAAAGAGTTACTGCTGACGGAATGAGTTTATAATTCAATACTTCTTTTTTTGCCCTGTAAAAAGCATAACTGTCCTTTACACATAAAACCGTAAGTTTTTTGCAATTATAGAAAGAACCGTACATAGACTTAACACTTTCGGGGATTTTTGCGGAAGTAAGATTTGAACAGCCCCCGAATGCATAACGCCCGATTTTTGTTACGCTGTCAGGTATACTGACGGTTTTCAAACCGCTGCAGGACTCAAATGCATAATCCCCTATTGTAACAACCGTAGACGAAACAGTCAGAGATTTAAGTTTAGAACATGTTACAGCCGATTTTCCGTCATAATAGCCGGCAAAAGCATTGTCGGCAATTACTTTTGTGCCGTATTTTATTGTATATGATTCCGGCACTTTTTTAATTTTTGCTTTTATAAGATGATTACCCACATATAAAACGCCGTTTTTCCAATTAGATGCGTTATTTTCAAGTGCAGTACCCGAAAAAACAGAACCGTCAATTTCAATAACCGAATCGGGAATCGTGACCGATGAAAGATCTGAACAGCCGGAGAATGCTCCGTAATGTATTTCTGTTAAACCGCTCGGGAGTTTAACGGATTTAAGTTTTTTACATCCCCCGAATGCTTCGGCGCCTAAAACATTTAAACCTTTTGACAACGAAACACCCGTCAATGATTTGCAGTTTAAAAATGCTCCGTCACCTATTGTTTTAACAGTTGAGGGAATTGAAACCGAGGTGATTTCAGTGCAATCTTTAAACGCATCGTAAAGAATTTCACAAACAGGTAAATCTTTATATAATGAAGGAATTGAGAGTGCACCGGAAATATCTTTTTCAAAACCCGTAACAGTTAAAGATTTTCCGTCGTTATTTACTTCATAATTTAATGTTCCGTCATTATATGTAACATACTTTACGACTTTTACAGTTACTGTGGTTTTACAGCCGCCGTATTTTACCGTATAAGTATTTTCACCGAGTTTCCACGGGTTTTTACTCTGATTATGTGAAATTTCGGGTTCATTCATCAACGGTTTACCTTTTTTTGTAAAAAAACCGTTAGGCTCATACAAACGACCGCCAAACAAGTCATAATAATATGTTTCGGATGTTCCGTCTTTATAATTAACGGTGAATTTGTCACCCTTATTATATTTAACATAATATCCGTCATGCTGACTTCCGTCTCTGTTTTCACGGTAATTTACGGTTGTCGGAACATAAGAAATTGATTTTACGGTCAAGCCGTCGCTTTGGGATGAAGCGAAAGCGGTGCAAGTAAACACCGTTAACACCATCAACATCACCAAAATCGAACTTAACATTTTTTTCATATCATTACCTCCGTTTTAATTTCTGTTTATAAATGACAAGGGGACACTATGTCTTTTTTATTCAAACCGGTTAATATAATACTTTTTTTGTTGCGATATAATCGAAAACAATTTCCTTATAGTATTTTTCGCTTTTTTGCGTTTTTTTATCAATACCGGTTCCCGAATAAATCAATATAGTCTTTCCGTCTTCAATTTTTATTTCTGTGTCAATATGGGCTGATTCATATTTCTCAAAAATTTCCCGTTCCACATCAAAAGTTTTATTATCTATATCATTCAATCGTTCTTTGATATACGCCGGTATGGGCAAACCGAATTTGCCGTTGCCTCCGACTGTAATTTGGTTAAAATACATAGGGGTTTCTTCCTCCGCAGGCTTGGATATCGCTATAAAAACATCCGGAGAATTATAGAGAAAGACAACTGTAACAGTAATTATTATCAGCAAAAATGCCAATATTCCGAATACCTTTTTCATTTAATAACATCCTTTCCGTTATATGTTTTCACAACAAACAATCAGTTACAAAGAACAAGTGAACCGGTGTCTTAATCTGTCTTAGACAAAGCAATTTTTACAAGTTCATTTATATTTATCTCTTTGCAGTTATCAGCCATAATCGTATTGCAAACACCCTTGTCAGTCCACAATAAATACGTCATATCCTCCTGTATACAGTAATATCCCGTTACTTTTCCCACTTTTATTTCGCCCGTTTCCTCTGCATTTTCGGAATTTATAAAGACACTCAAGTTACTCGATTTGTTCATCTCTATATAAATCTTTAAATCGCCTTTTTCGTATTCAATGGTTTGTGCGGTTTTCATTCTTTTATCCGAAACAAGAACAAAGCCTTCGGGAACATAGCCGAACTCGGAATAAGTAAATCCGGTATGTTTTGAAGAACCGAATTTGAAAAATGTGCCGTCATTTGTAACATATTTATCAAACGGTTTAAATGCCGTACAACTTATAACAAGCAAAACAAAAATCACTGCGGCACAAATTAAAACTTTAAAGGATTTTCTTCCGTAGAATGATGTTTTTACATCGGTTTCAAAAGGAATTTCGGCTGCCGAACTTTTTATTTCGCTATCGTCGGGCACTTTCACATTTTCAGTTTCCAAAATAAAATCGGAACATTCATCTATTAAATCGGTATCCGATTCACGAAAATCCTTCATAGCTTCCGCAATTTCTATATATTTGATTTTTGTAATTAACGAGTCAATTTCCGTATTAAAATCTGTTTTATTTTCCACGGTATTTTCTCCTTAAAAAATTCTTTCACTTATATATGTCAAAAAAGGTAAAACCTTACAAAAATTTTTGAAAAAATTCAATATTTTCTCTTTTTTATTAAATTAAAATGTACAGAACAACAATCACCAACCCCGCAAACGCCGCAAGCACCATTTTTTTAATTTTTTGTTTCATTCTCAATGCCCTTACGGCAATTGCATTTTCCGTAGTGTTAAGTTGTTTTGCAATCTCGGAATATTTAAGATGCTGTATGTAAATCATTTTAAAAAGTTCCCGTTCCTGCGGTGTAAGGCGTTCTAAAATCCGAGATTTTTCTTTTTCTATTTTTTCTTCCGATATATCCGTCCGGCTGTCTAATTCAATAATCAAAGAATCTGTATCAATACCGTCGAGTTCATCATTTAACGACAGCACCTTTTCATTTTTCTTTATTTCTCTGAATTTTTCAAAAATCTTCTTTTGGGCAACATTATACAGCCAGCCTTTAATGTTTTTGTCGTCCATACCGTTATATTTCTTTTGAAAAAGCAAAAACACCTCTTGCGTTAAATCCTGCGCATCGTCTTCATTCGGAATTTGCGAACGGCAGAATTTATAAACATCTTTATAATATTTTTCTGCTATTTCCCGTGAGCGTTCGGCGGTTATCATTGTTTTCTCCTTTTCGGCATATTTTGACTGTATATTACCATACAGATGACGAATTGTAAATAAATTTCAACCGAACAGACACGAAATCATAAATA
>JAZUHA010000140.1:0-6389 GCA_045641485.1 Acutalibacteraceae bacterium | reverse complement strand
AAATCGGTTTTTTAAATTTATTTAATTGTAATGAAAAATAAAATATGAAAGTGTGAACTAACAGTTATTCACAATGTGATATAATTCGGCGAAGCCCCGAAATTCCTCACTCCTCATTCCTAATTCCTCACTGAAAAAAGGTCAATATCGGAGAATAAACTGCCGGTTATTCAGTCTGAAAACTGAAATCTGAAAACTGAAAACTGATATTACTTCGTACCGAAAATACGGTCGCCTGCATCACCGAGACCGGGAACGATATAGCAGTTTTCGTTTAATTTTTCATCAAGTGCGGCAATTATAATATCAACATCGGGATGTGCTTCCGAAAGAGCCTTTAATCCTTCCGGAGCGGCGATAATTCCGAGGAATTTAATATGTTTTGCGCCCCTCTTTTTAATTTGAGAAATAGCATCTATTGCAGAGCCGCCCGTAGCAAGCATGGGATCTACAACAAAAACTTCTCTATCCTCAATATCCGAGGGTAATTTGCAGTAATATTCTACCGGCAAGTGAGTTTTGGGGTCACGGTAAAGACCTATATGACCTACCTTTGCAGACGGAACGAGAGTAAGCATACCGTCTACCATACCGAGACCTGCACGGAGAATAGGAACAATAGCAAGTTTCTTACCTGCAAGAACTTTTGCTTTTGTTTTGCAGATAGGTGTTTCGATTTCTATTTCCTGAAGCAGTAAATTTCTTGTTGCCTCGTAGCAGAGAAGTGTTGCGATTTCCGAAATAAGAGTTCTGAACTCCTTGGAACCTGTTGAAACATCACGCAAAAAAGAAAGTTTGTGCTGAATAAGCGGATGGTCCATAATTAAAATTTCGCCCATAAAAAATATCCTTTCGTTTTTCAATATTATAAAACAGCATCGACTGTATGTCAATAAAAAATGTCAAACATACGTGAAATTTGTCGCCGTTTAATTACCGCAATTATTAAGAAGTTCCTCAGCGGATTTAAGTTGAAGTTCCGTAATTTTTCCGCCGCCGATAATCCTTGCTATTTCAAATTTGCGCTGTTCTGCAGAAAGAAGCGTTACATTTGTATATGTTTTTTTACCGTCTGAAGATTTTTCTATTAAATAATGACTGCCTGCACTTGAAGCAATCTGTGCAAGGTGTGTAACCGAAATAACCTGCTTACCGTTTGATACTTCTTTCAGTTTGGAAGCAATTTTCATTGCCGCTCTGCCGCTTACGCCGGTATCTATTTCATCAAAAATCAATGTGGGAACTTTATCTTTATCGGAAAGAACCGTTTTTATTGCAAGCATTATTCGTGAAAGTTCGCCGCCGCTTGATATCTTTGCCATGGGCTTCGGCGCTTCGCCTATATTTGCGCTTATAAAAAATTCCGCACCGTCCGTACCGTTTTCGCACATCGGTACTTCAGTAAAATCAACATAAAACTTAACAGACGGCATATCAAGAAATTTAAGTTCATCGCAAACTTTTTGAGAAAAATCTTCGGCACCGGTTTTTCTGATTTTTGAAAGTTCCTCTGCTTTTTTCAAAACTTCTTTTTCAAGTATTTCTTTTTCTTTTATATATTTTTCGAGGTCTGTATCCGAAACGGAAAGTTCTTCGAGTTCCTGTTCGGCATCAGCGAGAAATGAAAGCATTTCTTCTTCCGTTTCGCCGTATTTTTTACTCAGTCTGTACAGAACATCAAGTCTTTCTTCGATTTCTTCAAGTTGATTTCGGGAATAATCATCGTCAAAAGAACTGCTTCGCAAACTTTCTTCTATATCTGAAAGCGAATAATAAACTTCCGAAAGTTCACGGGAAAGTTTCTCGGCATCCTCACTGTAACGGGAAGCGTAAGAAAGTTCCCTTACGGCGGTTGACAGCATACTTACCGCACCTGCATTTTCATCATCACCTGCAAGAATACCGTAAGCGGAATTATACGCAGAACGTATTTTTTCAAAATTCTGCAATTCTGTCTGTTTTTTTCTCAAATCCTCCCATTCGCCAACCCGCAAAGATGCTTTTGTAAGTTCATGTATCTGAAAATTCAATATATCCGTTTTTCTTGCTCTTTCGGATTTATCGTTTGTAAGTTTTCTTATTTTTGCTTTTAAATTTTCGAGTTTAAAATATACTTCTTTATAATCTTTTAAAAGTTCTTCCGTTCCGGAAAGTGCATCAACATACGAAAGGTGTGTTTCACTGTTGAGAAGTTCACGGTTATCCTGCTGACCGTGAATATTTATTAAATATTTACCCAATTCTTTTAAAACAGCCACATTTACAAGCGTTCCGTTTACACGGCAAATATTTTTTTCCGGTGTTATCACTCTTGAAATAACAACCGTATCGTCTTCACTGTTTTCTATGCCGTACTCCGTAAGTTTTTCTTTTAAATCGGCTGAAATACAAGAAAACACCGCACTTACTTCAGCAGAATTTTCACCCGTTCTTATAAGTTCACGGGAAGTTCTGTTTCCGAGCACGGCATTTACCGAATCGAGTATTATTGATTTACCTGCACCTGTTTCACCCGTCAAAACATTAAAGCCCCGAGAAAATGAGATTTCGGCACCTTCGATTATTGCTATGTTTTTGATTTTTAAAACAGAAAGCATAAAACAATTAGTCCTTTATCATTTTTAGTAAAGAGGAAGCAACGTTTGAAGCATCATCTTCCGTACGGCAGAGCATAAAAATGGTATCGTCACCTGCTATGGTTCCCACAACTTCGGAAACATTCATATTGTCTATTGCGGCACAAGCAGCGCTTGCAAGTCCCGGAGAACATTTTATTACACAAATATTACCGGAATAATCAACATTGACAAGAGAGCCTGCAAAAAGACTGCTGAGCATACCCGTATAACCGTTTTCTTTTATTTTTTCTGAAGTATAACGGTAAACGCCTTTTGAATCAAGCGTTTTATGAAGTCTTAATTCCTTTACATCACGTGAAACGGTTGCCTGTGTAACATCACAGCCCTTTTCACGAAGTAATATAAGAAGATCTTCCTGTGTTCCGACATCATATTCTTTAATAATCTCAAGTATTAAACTGTGTCTGTTCTTTTTCATAGGATTTTTCTCCTTTATGTTGACAGTTTTTTATTTAAAATATCTATAAATGTTTCGTCTTTTACTTTTATAAACTCGGCAAATTCACCGGAGCGTTTAACGGTAACTTTACAGTCGGGCGGTATAAGCACAGCTTTTTTACCGTCACACGAAAGTATAACTTCGCCGGAATTATCGTGAGTGATCTCAAGAAATGTATCATCTCTTAATACAATCGGTCTTGAAAAAACCGTATGAGTACAAACGGGAGTTACGAGAAGCCCCGATACACTCGGCTCAATAATCGGACCGCCTGCGGAAAGAGAATATGCCGTGGAGCCTGTAGGGGTAGATACTATAACGCCGTCTGCCATATACTGAATAAGCGGCGAATTATTACAGAAAAGCGAAAGTTTTATTATACGGATATTACCGCTTCTTGAAACAACTGCATCGTTTATGCAGGTTGAGTGGTATAAGACCTCACCGTTATTTTTTACTACAGATGCTTCTAAAAGCATTCTTTTTTCCGTTTTATATTTACCGTCGCAAATATCTTTTAAAAGGTGCATATCCTCCCTTTCAAGGCAGGCAAGATATGCAAGTTTACCGGCATTTACGCAAATAACCGGCTTTTTATATTTCATTGCGGTTTTAGAAGCGTTTATAAATGAGCCGTCACCGCCTACGGAAACTACGGCATCGCATTTTTCAAGCATCGTTTCGGCTTTGCAAAACTCAATATTTTTATAATCCCCGAAAGACTGCCTGTCTTTATTTTCAAAATACAAACTGCAACCGAGTTTTTCCGACTCCTTAATAAAATCGCAGGTAACGGAAAAAGCGTTTACTCTTGTAAGGTTGGGAATTACCGCAAAATTCATTTTTTCACCTACTTATCAAGTGAATTATGTGAACTTAATACAAGTTCGTTTATTTCTTTTTCAATATCCGTACAATCAAACGGTACTGTATCTTTTTCAAGATACATAAGGTATTCTATATTTCCCTCCGGTCCTTTAACGGGAGAATACTCAAGACCGAGAACTTTAAAATTGACGGAAGAAGCAAAAGAAACAATATTATGAATAACCTCTTTATGAACTTCCGGGTCACGGACAACGCCTTTTTTCCCGACCTTTTCTCTGCCGGCTTCAAACTGCGGTTTTATAAGGCACACCGCCTGACCCTTTTCTTTAAGAAGTGTGTACATAACGGGCAAAATTATTTTTAAAGAAATAAAAGAAACATCTACGGAAGCAAAGTCAATATCTTCCGGTATCTGCTCTTTTGTGCAGTAGCGGAAATTAGTTCTTTCAAGATTTACAACACGGCTGTCACTGCGAAGTTTCCATGCAAGCTGACCGTAACCGACATCTACGGAATAAACTTTTTCGGCACCGTTCTGAAGCATACAATCGGTAAAACCGCCCGTTGAAGCACCTATATCCATACAGACACAACCGTCAAGCGAAATCGGAAAACTCTGCATTGATTTTTCGAGTTTCAGTCCGCCCCGACTGACATATTTAAGTGTACTGCCTCTGACTTCTATTTTGTCACAGGGTTTTATTTCACGCCCTGCTTTTATTTCCTTTTGGTCATTAACATACACAATACCGCTCATAATAAGGGCTTTTGCCTTTTCACGGCTTTCCGTAAAACCTCTTTCAAAAACAGCCGTATCAAGCCTTAATTTATCACTCAATTTAAAATCTCCTCTGCTTTTTTGCAGTGTGAAGTTATAATTCTTTCAATACCGTCACTGTCAAGTGAATAACGTTGTAAAACATCGTCCGCTTTACCCTGCTTAACAAATGTATCTTCAATCGCCGTATGTACATACGGAACAAAAACACCGTTTTCAAAAAGCATACTTGCAAAGCGTTCACCGATTCCGCCGCTTTTTACACTTTCTTCAAAAAAGAATATATCCGAACAACCCGAAACACATTTTATTAAATCGGGTGACAAAGGTATGATTTTATTAAGTTTAATAATTTTGATGTTAACGCCGTTTTCTTTAAGTTTTTCTTTTGCCGTACAGGCGTTCCCGAAAATTCTGCCGTATGTTATAACGGCAACTTTACTGTTCTTGTCACCGTAAACATCAAAATCATTTCCCGTAACCTCAAAATCTTCCGGTAAAGCAGGCTCTTTGCCTCTCGGATAGCGAACAACAGCCGGACCGTTTATATGATAAAGGGAATTTACGAAATCTTTATTGAGTTCACTGTAGCAGGAAGGAGAATATACGGTAATATTCGGTATACCGTTAAAAAACGAAACATCGTATATACCGTTATGAGTTTCGCCGTCATCTCCGACAATGCCGGCACGGTCAACGGCAATTACGGCTTTCACATTCTGCAATGCAAAATCGTGAATAATCTGGTCAAAACAACGCTGTAAAAATGTGGAATACACGACAAATACGGGCAACATTCCGCTTTTTGAAAGACCGAGTGCAAACGGCAAAGCGTGTTCTTCCGCTATTCCGACATCAAAAAATCTGTTTTCGTACTCGTTTGCAAATCTTTTAAGCCCCGTTCCCAAAGACATTGCGGCGGTGATACCGCAAATTCTTTTATCCTTTGCCGCCTGATTATAAAGAAATTCACCGAATTTTTCGGAAAAATTATCTTCGGAGGAATTAAGAGCGCCCGTATTTTTATCAAAAACACCTACACCGTGGAAAGCAGACGGATTGTTTTCTGCCGGCTCATAGCCCATTCCTTTAACCGTATTTATATGCAAAACAACGGGTGAATTAAGCGTTTTTGCCGCCTCAAGTGCATCGCAAAGTTTTTCGATATTGTGACCGTCTATAGGTCCCATATACCTTACACCGAAACTTTCAAACATATTACTTTGATAAATTACATTCTTAACATCGGTTTTGATTTTGAATATTCGGTTTGCAAGAGGATTACCGAAAAGCGGAATTTTTGATATAATCTTTTCCGCTATTGATTTCATTCGGAAATATTTTCTGTTTGAACGCATTGAAGCGAGAGTTCTGGCAAGATGCCCCACATTTTGAGAAATGGACATACCGTTATCATTAAGAATTATTATAAGACGGGCATCCTGCTCTTTTGCAGTGTTATTTATCGCTTCATACACAAGACCGCCCGTTAAAGCACCGTCTCCGAGCACCGCTATTGCATAATCCTTGCTTCCGTTTACGGCATTTGCGGCGGCAATTCCAAGAGCGGTTGAAACAGAAGTACTGCTGTGACCGCTGTAAACAATATCATGTTCACTTTCATTCGGACGTGAAAAACCGGATATTCCGCCTTCTTTTCTTAATGTATGAAAATCGTCAAATCTGCCCGTAAGAAGTTTATGGG
>JAZUHA010000139.1:0-6255 GCA_045641485.1 Acutalibacteraceae bacterium | reverse complement strand
CCGTAAACGAAGATTTTTTCTTTTTAAACAAAAATAAAAGTTTCCGTTTTTTATTTTCACTTTTTTTCGGCAAAACATAAATCATATACACACCCGTATAATATATGCTTTTAAAAGTGAAAAAGAACAGGACTGCCGCATTCTGATGCAACAGCCCCGTTTTATAAACTAATATTCCCAAACTTCACAACCGGCAGGTCTTGCCGTACAGCTTAATGGATCAATCCACGAGCCGTTTACCATAACACCGTAGTGAAGGTGAGCGCCGAATGAATAGCCCGAGTTACCTGCTCTGCCTATCATGGAACCTTGTGTAACATAATCGCCTACGCTTACCGTAACTGCGGAAAGATGTGCATAATATGTTTCTACGCCGTCACCGTGGCTTATGCCTACATAAAGACCGAAGCCCCCGCCGTAACCGTCTGTTACCGCTTCTATAACCTTACCGTCCTTTACGGCAACAACGGTTGAACCGTATGTTGCACCCGAACCTCTGCGGCAAATATCAAGCCCGTTATGATTTCTGCCGGAGGACTCACCCTCAAGTTGACGCCAACCGTACAGAGAAGAAATATATGTATCACCGTAAGGCAGCGGCCAAATCATATCACCCGTTGTACCGGAGCCGGTTTCTCCTCTTTCACGTGACCTTGCGGCAAGTTCAGCCTCATAATCTCTAATGGCGCTTTCGCCACGTTCTACGGCATCCTGATACTCTTTGCTCTTTTTGTTGTAACCGTCAACGATTTCCATAATTTTATCAAGCTGACCTTGAATTTCATCTTCGTCATCCTGAATAACCTGACGGGCATCAACCTGCTCCTGCTTTTTGCCCTCAAGTTCATCTTTCATTTTATCGAGTTCTTTGATTTTTTCAATTTTCTTATTAAGAGAAGTAATATTATTCTCAAGAGTTTTTACAAGTTTGTCGTCATTTTCTGCAATTCTCTTTAAAAACTCAACTCTTTCAAGGAAAGACTGATACTGAAAATCATCTGAAGTGAGAATATATTCAAGTGCGGAATTCGCCCCGCACATATAACTTGCTCTTATTCTCTTACCGAGAAGAGTATAAGTATCTGCAATATCCTGCTGAATATCCGCAATCTGATCGTCGACATCATTAATCTGCGCTTTCAAAGCGTCGATTTCGTTATTAACGCTGTCGATTTTACCGTCAACAACATCAATATCGGCCTGAATTACGGAAATTTTCTGATTAAACAGGTCTATCTGCGATTGAAGAACATCTATTTTATCCTGATAGCCTTCTATTTCACTATCATAAGAAGATGCTTTTTCATCCATTTCGGATATTTTCTTTTTATTTTCTTCAATCTGATCTTTTATGGCGTTTATCTTATTATTGTATTCTGCCTTTTCCTGAGAAGAAAGTGCAAAAACCGGAACAAGAGTTACACTTAAAACAACAACTAAAGAGAGTACAACGCAAACTGCTTTATCAGAAATATTTTTAATCATTTTCAACAACATTTCCGTGCTCCTTTAAATATTTATTTAATGATGTTGCACTGCCTATTGCACCTATGAACACTCCGACAAACATAAACATCGCAAGTAAAAGCCAGATATAAGTTACAAAATCAACAGGCTTTGCACCGAGCGGACCCATAATATCGGAAATCCAGATTGAAGCGAGTGAATAAACCGAATACTCAAGTCCGAGAGCAACAACCGAAGAAATTACACCGAGTAAAACGCCCTCTACAATAAACGGCCAGCGAATAAATGTATTTGTGGCACCTACGGCTTTCATAATGCTTATTTCAAGCCGTCTGTTATAAACCGTGATTCGGATTGTATTGGAAACAATAAACAACGATACGCAGAACAATACCGCAACTATGCCGACACAAATATATGTAACCGCATCACGGATTTTAGCAAGTTTACCTGCAAGAGCGCTGTTTTCCTGAATATCAAGAACACTGTCAAGTGTTTTAATTTTTTTTACCGTCTGGTCGAATTTTTCAAGGTCGTTAACAGTTACCTTGTATGCATCGGGCAGGATATTTTCAGGAAGACCCTCAAGGATATCTATATTATCACCGTAAGAAGAAAGCTGGCGTTTTAAAGCCTCCTCTTTTGAAACAAACTCAACCGTCTTAACATTATCAAGATTTTGAAGTTCTATGTTAAGAAGTTCTGTTTTCTGCTCTCCGGCATTATCTTCAACATATACCATTACAACATTCTGACCTTCAATAACATCAAGGAGGGCGTTGATATTAAGATATATCATCGTTCCGCTGCCGACAATGATAAGGCACGAAACAAGCACAAGAACTGTGGCAAGAGAAAGAAGTTTATTTATGCGGATATTTTTAAAACCCTCTCTTGTGAGGTATGAAACGTTTGCACCTTTCATTCTTCATCAGCCTCCTCCCCGACGGAAACATCATCATCAACATCTTCCGTATTTTCCGAAACATCGTCATCGGAAGAAATATCGTCAATAATTCCGTATGTTTCCATAAGATAATCAAAATCAACCGTACTTTCATCGGTAAAGTAAGAGCCTACGGTATCTTCGGTTTCACCGTATTTATACGGTTCTGCATCTATTTCCGAAGCATCGGGGCGGTCTGATTCGACAACACCGTCTTTTATCGTTATAACTCTGTGGTTAAATGTTTTTACAAGGTGGTAATCGTGAGTTACCATTATAATAGTTGTGCCGTCGGAATTGATATGATTAAGCAAATCAACAATTTCATAAGACATTCTCGGGTCAATATTACCGGTGGGCTCGTCCGCAATAATCATACTTGCATTGTTTGCAAGCGCCCTTGCAAGTGCAACACGCTGCTGTTCACCGCCGGAAAGCTGATTGGGAAGCGATCTTGCCTTTGAACTTAAACCGACAAGACCGAGAAGGTACGGAACACGCTTACGGATGGCACTCTCTTTTGAACCTATAACACGCATGGCGTAAGCGATATTATCATAAACATTCATTGTGGGAATGAGCCTGAAGTCCTGAAAAACTATACCGAGAGATCTTCTGAAATAAGGAATTTCTTTTTTCTTCATCAATCCGAGGTCATAGTCATTGACTTTAATGGAACCGGAAGACGGAACTTCCTCTCGCATAATAAGTTTTAAAAATGTACTTTTACCGGCACCGGATGAGCCGACGATAAAAACAAACTCACCGTTATCTATATGTATATTCAAATCACGAAGAGCGACTGTGTCGGTATCTTCGTACTTTTTTGTGACGCCGTTAAATTCTATCAAGCACAACACCTGCTTTCAAAAATAAATTCAAAAATATTATAGCACACTTTATTACAAAATGTAACCCTTTCGTAATAAAATGTGCTGATTTTTTTTAAAAATTAATATTCAGTTAAAATTTTAATATTTAACCGGATTGGCATCGAGGTACTTTTTAACCATAAGAGCAACTTTAAATACTATAGCATCATCAAACTCACGAAGGTCAAGACCCGTAAGTTTTTTTATCTTTTCAAGCCTGTAAACAAGTGTGTTTCTGTGAACAGAAAGCTTTGTCGATGTTTCCGAAACATTAAGATTATTTTCAAAGAAACGCTGAATTGTAAACAATGTTTCCTGATCAAGATCCTCAATACTGCCCATTCTGAAAATTTCTTTTAAGAACATTTCACAGAGAGTTGTGGGAAGCTGATATATAAGACGTGCTATTCCGAGATGCTCGTAATTAACGATATTTCTTTCCGTATCGAAAACTTTGCCGACTTCAAGAGAAACCTGCGCTTCTTTAAATGAACGGGCAAGTTCTTTAACACCGACAACCACGGTACCTATGCCGACAAGAAGATGCGCATATAATTCCGAAGAAAGAGCATCGGAAATAGAACTTGCAAGTTTTTCAAGGTCTTTACTGTCTGTATCGCTTTTTACTTCTTTTACAAGAGCGATATCCGACTCGCTTATATTTATAACAAAATCTTTTGTTTTATCGGGGAAAAGATTTTGAATGATATCGAAAGCTGAAACATCCGGTTTATCAAGAAGACGGATAAGGAGCACAACTCTTGAAGATTCATTATTAAAATGAAGTTCCCTTGCCTTTAAGTAAATATCACCGGGTAGAATATTATCGAGAATTATGTTTTTAACAAAGTTTGCACGATCGTATTTTTCATCATAATACTGTTTAATGCTTGAAAGCGAAATGCAAAGAAGACCGATATAACCCTGTGCCAACGCATCGTCACCCTCAACAAAAGCGGCGTATTCAGGATGAATACGATTACCGAACGGCTGATAAAACCAACCGCCGCTCTGCACAAAAGTACCTGCCGAAAAAACAGCGGGAATATTTATATTGCGAACTTCCCCTATTCTTGAAAGGTCACTGCACGAAATAACCGCTCCCGTTTCATCTATAACGCCTATGGTTCTTTCTACGGCATCACGCATCTGATGAATTACGCTTTGAAAAAGTCTGTTGGACATTTTAACAACCTCCGAGCGAGATTAAAAATCTTTCTTTATGTTTATACATAATACACAAGTTTGACAAAAAATGCAAGTCTTTTTTTTATGTTGCGTGAATTTTTTTATGCAATTTGTTCATTTTTTCGGTTATTTATCTGTCATTAAAGCAAAAAACCGCATAAACACAAGATAAAAAAACCGACAATCTGTTATTCTGTAATTTTTTTCAGTTCATCTTCAGTTATATACCTCGACTCGGAAGTTTGACAGTTAAGAAGAGAAGAAACAGAACTCAAGCCTTATGGGGCTTGAATTTTTTTAAAAAATTTCGATTTTTCTATTGTAGTACGCTCGGTACTGTGGTATAATAATACAGGGTGATCAAATGAGATTACGAATAAATGAAAATAAAAACGGGACAAAAAATTTGTATGTATTAAAATCATACCGAACAGACAACGGAAAAAGCACAACAAAAATAGTAGAGAAATTAGGAAATTACGAAGAGTTGTCAAAGCTACACGAAGATCCGATAGCGTGGGCAAAGGAATATGTAGAGGAATTAAATCGTAGAGAACAGGAAAAGGATATGGAAGTTACGGTTAAATTCAAACCCTCAGAGCAAATAGAAAAGAATGAACAGCATTTGTACGATGGAGGATATTTGTTTTTGCAAAAAATATATTATGAATTGAGATTAGACTATATTTGCAAAAAGATATCAGAAAAATACAGATTTTCATACAACCTAAACGAAATATTGTCAAGATTGATATATGCAAGAATACTTTCGCCTTCATCAAAACTAAGCACATTTGAATATTCCTCAAAGTTGATAGAAAACCGTTCTTTTGAGTTGCAAGATATTTACCGTGCATTGGATGTTATTGCGGAAGAAAGTGAATTTATACAAAGCAATATGTATAAATTCAGCAAAAACATAAGCAAAAGAAACGATAAAATACTCTACTACGACTGCACAAATTATTACTTTGAGCTTGAAGAAGAACGAGGTATGGCAAAATACGGTATATCAAAAGAAAACCGCCCCAATCCGATAATTGAAATGGGGCTGTTTATGGACGGTGACGGTATTCCGCTCGCATTTTGTCTTAACGACGGAAACACAAATGAACAAAAAACCATGATACCGCTTGAAAGACAGATAATTGATGATTTCGGAAATTCAAAATTTATCGTATGTATCGATGCCGGTCTTTCATCTGTTGAAAACAGAAGATTTAATAACACAGCAGACAAGGCTTTCATAACAACTCAATCAATAAAGAAAATGAAAGATTTTCAAAAAGAATGGGCATTATCTCCTGACGGTTGGCATCTCACAGGTGAAACAAAGTTATTTAATCTGAATGAAATAGAAGGAAAAAGCGATGAGTATTACAATTGTATTTTTTACAAAGAACAGTGGTTTAATGAAAACGGTATTGAACAGCGTTACATTGTTACATATTCTTTAAAATATCTTAACTACGCACGTAAAATACGAGCCGAACAAATAGCAAGAGCCAAAAAATCCATAGAAAACAAATCCGATAGAGTCAGACAGACTGATTACAAACGATTTATCTCTAAAACAGCCGTTACTTCCAACGGTGAAATTGCAGAAAAAAATATGTACTTTCTTAATCAGGAAAAAATATCCGAAGAAGAACGGTATGACGGATTTTATGCCGTTGCAACAAACCTCGAAGACGAACCTGAGGCAATAATATCCGTAAACAAAGGTCGCTGGGAAATTGAAGAAAGCTTTAAGAGAGTCTTTCTTAAATCTTGTGTAAACCT
>JAZUHA010000138.1:0-19404 GCA_045641485.1 Acutalibacteraceae bacterium | reverse complement strand
TTCAATCATTTTAAACACCAATACCTAAAATATCACTCCGGTAATAACCTTTCCAAACCACCATTGTCTGATACCAGTAATATACCAAATACAAAATAATTGCCGCATATTTAATCGCCTGACCGTTTTCTTTAAAATTATGCTTTATAAGCCACGGCACAAGAATATATCCGTAAAGTTCTGTATATGCCGGGAGTCTTCCTACAAATATACCGCTTGTAAAAGCACTTGCCACATATAAAACGGCGGTAATAACCGAAGCATTAGCGGAAATTTTAATTATTGGTGGAGTACTTTCTTCATAAAGTTTATTTTTTGAAGCGAGAGCCAATACAGCCGGAACCGATGATGCAAGTACTCTGAAAACGCTTGTGCCGGTATCTGCTTCAACATACTCCATATCCTTAACATAAGCTGTATTTTCAACAGATGAATTAAGAAATTCATCAAGCCCTCCGGTAAGAACAAGAACAACCAGCATGGCAACTACAATCCAAACCCTCTTATTAAACGGTTTACCCTGAATACAGAAGAATATCGGTATTGCAATAAGAACCGACTGATGTATACCGCCGAGATACCACGGAGTCGCATCTAGCCCGAAGCGTGATGTTATGGGATCAAATCCCATTAATAAAACTGCAACCGGCAGATAATAATACCATTTATTATTTATTATCCATTCGGTACAAGCAAAAAGTATTGCAACCGCAACATATTGACGAACACCGTTTGCCATCCAGTGGCACGCCATACTCGACGCTACAAATATAAAAGCTGTAAATCCGGTATCTACCGAATATTTTTTAAATCCTCTGAATGTTAATAAAGCCTGAAAAAATGCTATAAATCCGAAAAACATCTGGTGGTCTGTGCTGATATATTTTTTAAACAAGAATTCAAAACCGTAAAATAATTGACACTGTGATTTTCCTTTAATATAAGAATTAAAATCATTTGTATTGATTTTATCAAATGCCCAATAATATCCACCTGTATCGACGAATTCCGTTCTTAATGCAATAATAATAAAAGGAAGAGCAAAAAGCAAAACACAATATCCGGTACTTGCTTTATAATCATAAACACCGTCTTTGCTTAGTTTTTTTGTTGACATATTATCCTGCAAAAACAGCCAGACAACCAAAATCCACAAACCCATTGAGTAAAATGCCATAAATTTGCTTTCCTTTCACCAATTTTAATAAATGCTAATCCATTACCGATTTAAACAAATCTTCCGCTTGCTTTACCGTGTTTTCCGTTGCGAAAAAACCGGCTCTTTCGAGAGATTTTTTCTTATAATACTCTCTCAAATCTTCGTTTTCCAATATTTTTTTTATACCTCTATAAAGCGCTTCTTCCGTATTTTCGGTAACAATTCCGTATTCGTTATTTTCGCCGAGTATTTCCTTAGCACCGGAAACATCTGTTGAAACAACAGGTACACCTAAAATTACCGCTTCGGTTACTGCGGTAGAAAGCCCTTCTTTATAAGACGGACATACAAAAATATCGGAATTAGCCGTATATTTATAAGGATTATTTTGAAATCCCTCTAAATGAAACCATTTTTCGGCATTTTCATTTTTTATTTTTTCTTTTAATTCTTTTTCCTGTGCTCCGGAACCGATTATCTTAACATTTGTTTCTTTGAAATCTTTTTTTAATCTGTTACAAACATCAAAAAATCTCAAATATCCTTTTTCTTCGGAAAGTCTCCCGACAGAAACAATATTCAATTCAGATTTATCGACCGTGTAACTTTCTTTTGATAGAGCGGTTATTCTTTTAACATCATTTGTGTTATAAACAACCGATATATTTTTTATCAAGGTATAATCGGAAAAAGCTTTTGCCACGGAAGCTGAAACACCTGCTATACTGTCCATACTTCTGTAAGCTTTAAAAGCCCCTTTATTTCTGAACCAAAATTTAAAAAAAGTGCCGGTTTCCGGATTACCGTTATGAAGCCATGCAATTTTTTTGATTCTTTTATCGGGACAGCCCGAAATAACTTTTACGGGAGCGCCATGCATAAAAGCTACAAGAATATCGTATTTTTTATCACCTATAAAATATTTATACAAAAATTTTGACGAAATAAATCTGTAAATATAAGCTATCCCTCTCGGACAAAATGCTTTTTTACTGATATATTTTATTTCCGGCTTAAGTAATTCTGCATTTACACCGTCAGAGAACATCGTTTCAACGGTTATATCAAACTTACTTAAATCCATATTATTTACAAGATTAACAAGTACTTTCTCGGCGCCACCGCCACCGAGAGTGTTAATTAAAAATAATATTTTTATCATAAAATCACTTAATATCCATTATCGGCAACTCTATAAAATCACCGAATATTTTCTCGTATTTTTCGGGTGTAATTTTCCAGAATCCGCTTCCCGGGAAGAAGGTCATTTCTCCGAAATATCAAGTATACTTTTATCTGAAACAATTTTTGAATGATACAGGGGATTCAATAAGGGTTCCAATTTTGTAATATACATTTCCTCGGGAAAATAATCACAACGATGTACACCATTGAAGCTTTCATATAATTTATTCCACCACGGTTTTATTTTTTATCGTAGTTTTTCATCCAAAAATCGTCAAATTCTTTTTCTTGATCGTCAGACCATTCTATATTTTTATATAATGCTCTTTTTTTATTATCGCATCCCACTCGGAATACTTTATCTTGAGCATCTGCAATTTTTCCGGAGCATCAAAAACTTTTTGTTCAAATGATTTATATAATTTCAAAGAAACACATCCCGTACTTTATTCTTAAAGTGCATAATTTTTTCAAGTACCGCCACTAACCGAAATACTTATCAAAAGTACACCGTTAATAATTATGTTATCTGTTTTTTAATTCCCAATTTTCTCCGAAAATCCGATCATACTTTTCAGGATTCCATATTTGACATCCGCCACTATGGAAAAACGTCATTTCACCGAAATATATTTTTCCCTGAACAAGGTAAAAATCAACTCTTACATGTTGAAACGGTTTTGCGAGATCTTCCGCTATAGCAACCATTTTCTCAAAATCTGCCATTGATAAAGGCTCTTTGATTTCTTCATTATTTTCGTATAAATCATCGGAAACAGGTAAAAAATTCAAATCTCTGTCATAATAATTGGCGTACTTATTTTCCGTATATCTGCCACCGTAAAACTTCATAAAATGAGCTTTTCCGTTAAAACAAAAAATTTTATAATCTTTTAATTCACCGGTTTCATCCTCAAGATATTTTTCGGCAATTATTCTTTTAGGCATATCTTTATATACCCATTCTCTGCCCGACCAATAAATATCCTGCTTGAGCCACAATGCCATAAGTGCTTTTTGCTGTTTCCAGTTTACTTTTGATTTATCTGTTACAATAAGACCCATATCACTGCCGTGTGCGGCTTTTAAAACAAACTTTTCGGGAAGCTTATCAATATCTATCTGTTTTACGCTGTCATACACTCCGTATAAATCATTAAGTAAATCACCGTATCCTGCTTTTGTAACATAATCTCTTACAGCATATTTATCTGCACATACTACCATAAGCGGGTTTCTGTCATTAAGCTTAAGCCAGTTATCTTTTTCACAAAAAGTCTGAGGATTATCTAAATTAAGTTCATAACCTTTCTTTTTGAAAAAATATTTTTTAACCGCTGTTTCATCATCAATAATTTTCGGCATAATTTTAGATTCGGCTATATGAAGACAACTGACTAAATATTTACCTAAAAAGGTTTTTCTGATAGCATCTTTATTCAAAAATATTCATCCCTTTCGGATAACCCGCAAATATCAATACCGGTAAAATTTATTTATCTTGTGTACTGCGTGATTGAAAATCTCTGTAAAGCAACTGAACTTTCGACGGTACAAGCGCTTTGGAAAGCCGTAATACCGGCATAATATACCAGTGAATCGGATATTTCAAAAGCTTATACCCGTACAGTTCAGTTTGAAACTCTATCCATCTGTCTTTAAATGTTCGTCTTTTAATGGCTTCCACATCTTCACGAACAAGATACAACGGGTCTTTCATATTCATACCCTTATACCCCGCTTTAAAAAATCTGAACCACAAATCTCTGTCCTGCCCTCTTACGGTTCTGGGGCAAACGGTATATCCGCCCAAATCATCAAAAACAGATTTATATGCCATAATCGTAGCATGATTAAAAGACGGTCCGTTATGGTGAGGAGTGAATTTATCAGGGCTTTCCGGACAGGTAGCAACGGCACCGTAACTGCCGTCGTTATAAAATCTTTGCATACCCGTTCCTACAAGAACAACACCCTCGTGAGAACGAAGAAACTCGACCTGCTTTTCAAATCTTTCGGGAACACAGGCATCGTCTCCGTCCATTCTTGCAACAAATTCGCCCGTTGCAATCTTAAGACAATGATTCAGTGAAAATGCAAGATAAGAGTTTTTTTCATTTTTTAAAAGTTTTATTTTATCGGGATATTTATCTGCATATTCCTTTGCCACAGCGTATGTATTATCACGAGAACAGTCATCACATAAAATAAGTTCCCAATTCGTATAAGTCTGTGCAAGAATAGAATCTATAGCAAAGGGAAGTGTTTTTTCACAATTATAAATCCCCATAAGAACGGAAATTTTGCCGTTTTCTGCCATCACAGATTCTCCTTATACCATTCTATAGCGGCTTCAATACCTCTTTCAAAACTCCAGTCCGGATTATATCCGAGCATCTTTTTTGCTTTGCTTATATCGGCGTTACTGTGTTTTATATCACCGGCTCTGTCCGGTCCGAAATTCGGTTCAACATCAATTTCAAGTGCTTTTGTTAAACCGTAATAAATATCAAGAAGGTATTCTCTGCCGCCGTAAGCCACATTAAAGGCTTCTCCCGCCACCTCATGAGGAGCAAGACAGGCTTTTAAGTTTGCTTCTATAACATTTTCTATATATGTAAAGTCACGGCTCTGCTTTCCGTCACCGTTTATTGTGGGTGTTTCGCCGTTAATAAGCATTTTTATAAATTTCGGAATAACTGCGGCATACGCTCCGTCCGGGTCCTGCCTTCTGCCGAAAACATTAAAATAACGAAGTCCGTATGTATCTAAACCGTAATGACGGGTATACTGCTTTGCCCACTCCTCATCACACATTTTTGTAAGTGCATAGGGAGAAAGAAGATTTCCCTCTCTGCCTTCGGTTTTCGGAAGTGTAGGCTCATCGCCGTAAACGGAAGAACTTGAAGCATATACAAATTTTTTAACACCGTTTCTCCTTGCGGCTTCCATCATATTTAAAGTACCCTGAATATTGTTTGCACAATAGAAAAGCGGCATTTCTATACTTCTCGGAACGCTTCCCCAGGCAGCCTGATTAAGAACAAAATCTACTCCCTCACACGCTTTTAAGCAAGTGTCAAAATCCTTAATATCGCCTTTTATAAACTCATAATTCGGGTTATCAAGAAACAAATCGACATTTTTCTGTTTGCCTGTGGAAAGGTCATCAAGACATTTTACCTTATAACCGAGATTTAAAATCGCCTCGCAAAGGTTGGATCCGATAAATCCTGCTCCGCCCGTTACAAGAAAAACCGAATTTTTCGGAAATTTAACATCAGAATATCCCATTTTAAAAGCCTCTTTTTTTAATAAGTAATTCAGTTTTTTAATAATTTATCATAAACTTTGTAAAGTTCTTCGGTAACTCTATCGACACTGAAATCCGTAACTTTATTTCTGTTATACTCACCGAAACACTTTCTTAAACTTTCGTCGTTTAATAAATCCGTAATGCTTTGATAAAAGCCTTTTTCATCATCGGGGTTTACCAAAAAACCGCCCTTATTATTTTCGATTAAATCAACATTTCCTCTGATTTTTGAGCAAACAACAGGCAGTCCTGCTGCCATAGCCTGCATAAGTGCGACGGAAAGCCCTTCATGAAAAGACGGGAATACAAAGATATCCGCAATATTTACAATCTCCGGTATATCATATCTGTATCCTGCAAAAGTAACATTTTTTCCGACATTTAACTCTTTTGCACAACCTTCAAGTTGTTCTCTCAATTCACCAACACCGCAAATAATTAAATGCGGTCGTTTTTCTTCGGGTATTTTTGATAATGCTTTTAAAATAACCGTATGATTTTTATTTTCATTAAGTTCACCGACAGAAAGAAGTATCTTTTTGCCGTCCGGTATTCCGAACTCTTTGCATTTTTCTTTTTTATTGACTGCAGCACCGAAAATCGGTTCAAAATCAACTCCCGCACCGTGAACAAATTCTGCCGTACTTTTATTCCACTTGCACAAATATGAATATTCTTCGGAATTCATGGCGAAATTTATATCCATTTTACTGCAAATAAATTTTTCAATAGGTTTATATATACATTGACTTTTCAATGAACTTCCCTTATAAAAAGACATTCCGTGTGGCGTGTATAAATATTTCGCCTTGGGATATTCGGTCATTGCAAATCTTGTAAGTATTCCGCCCGTTTCCGTATGACAATGCACAATATCAAATTTTTCTTCTTTTAATAAATTTTTTATACTCGGTATACAGGCAAAATTCTTTTTTAACGATGCTCTTTCAAACGGTATGTTATGTATGGATATTCCGCGGTTTTTAACTTCGTTCCCGTATTCCCGTGAATGCGCATCAACTTCAAAATTAGCAGCCAGATGTATATCGCAGCCGAGTTCTTTCAGTGCATTTATATTCGCTATGTTAAATCTTTCATGCACCGATGACATCGGTGCTAAAAGCAATGCTTTACTCATTTACAATACTCCTGACAAAATCTAATTCTTTTTTTCCGTACCGCTGGTCAATAGTTATAGGAATAACATATCTTGAAATATAATATTCAAAACTGTTTTCCGGTACTTCGTCTAAAAGATAACTCCACCAATGCCCCTGAAAATGTTTGTTTTCCAATAGTTTAGTAAGCAAACCGTCATCTTCGACAACAAGCGGATAAATCATCGGAACACAAGTGTCGTCATAATACATTTCCGGATTTATTTTATTTATATTACCGAAAATTTCACTCGCATATTTAAAGTTTTCACGCCGTTTTGATTTTATATAGTCATAATCGGTACCGTCAAGGATTTTTCTTGTAAGCGGTGACATTTTTAAAATATCTTCTTTGTCTATTCTTTCCTCATTAACCGTTCTGCTTTTATATGTTTTACCCTCACAACCGAACTCAACCCTCTGAAGAAGGAAAAGTGATGTATCGGAGGAGAACCCCTGCTCATATTCGTCTGAAAATCTGTCTGCTTTTTCACCTACAACATACGCACCGTCGGGAACGCCGACAAATTTTCTGCAAGAATATACATTATAACAATTCTTTAACGGCTCACAGAAAAACGCCTGAGAATTATCAATTATTACATTTTTATATTTTGAAGCAAGAAAACTCATTCTCCGACTGCTCATAATACCGTAATAATTTACAAGCAAAACCGCTTCGTTTTCCCCCGGAGTTAAGTCGGTCGGTGTAAATGTACTGTCTATACCGTAGTATTTAACCGTAACATTTTTTCTTTGCAAAAAATCACGAACGGTGTCGCACTGATATAACGGCAACCAGACTGCTTCACATCCGCTCAATCTGAAAGCGTGATAAATAGCCGCTCTGCCGCTGTTGAGCCTTGCCGTGCTTTTTTCTTTTCTGTATTCAAAACCCGCAGGGAACTGAATATCAATAAAACTGCCTATTTCCATAATTTTATTCAGTCAATTCCTTTACGGCATTTTCAACATATTCCCAATCAAAACCGCAGTTAAAAATATAATCAAGTGTTGACATATAAGGGAGAAATCCGACTTTCTTCCACTGCTGACGGTATTCTATGGGAGTATAATCTGTATAAACAAGTTTAACGCCTTTTTCCGTGAAATGCTCGTCAACCTGATAAGCCTTTGCACCGTGCCCGGAAATATATGTATCTCCGCCGCAAAGTTTTACTATATCTATAACACGCTCTTCTCTTACGGTATCAATATCCATATCCGAAGATTTTAAAAGTTTTGCCTTAAATCCGAAACGCTCTGCAATCCTTGAGTTTATTGCGATATTCATATCGGCAAGACTTTTGTAATCGCATAAAAGAAGTTCTTTAAATTCCGGGAAAAAATCCTCAAAATAATGAGCTCTGCCGTAATTCATTTCTATGGTTTTAAGGTGTTTTTCTTTCCAACCGAGTTCATCACGTGTACGAACATCTGAAATTTTATCACCAAGATGCTGTTCAACCGGAACTTTCAGCCTGCACTCACCCTGCGGAGTTTTCACTCTGTTCCAATGGTGCATATTATCGTTTGAAAACTGGCAGTCATCAAGAAAAACAAAAACATCGGATTTACTTATTTTGTAAAAATAGCCGAGATACGATATATAATCGGGCTGATGAATTGATACTACCATAATTTTACCTCTGTTTTGTAACTATTTCTTCTTCTTTTATTTTAGGAGCACGAAGTTCATCTTCCGCTCTTTTTGCTCCCAAAATGATTATCACTGTTTTATAAAGAATTTTCATATCAAAAAGAAGCGAAAACTTTCTGACATACTCCAAATCGAACATTGCCATTTCACGGCGGGAATCCGATTTTTCTTCGTTGACTGCTTCCCACCCGGTAACACCGGGAAGTACCGACTGCCGTTCTTTCTGTTCTTCGGGTGTCATAACGCACATTTCCTGCGGCAAAAGAGGTCTCGGACCTATCCAGGACATTTCACCTTTCAATATGTTCAACACCTGCGGAAGTTCATCTATACTGAGTTTTCTTATAACTTTTCCCCACGGCTTCAATCTGTATTCATCGGGCAGCGGATCACCGTTTTCATCACGGTCATCGGTCATTGTCCGTAATTTATATATCGTAAAATTCTTTTCTTTATATCCTACTCTTGTCTGTTTGAAAACAGCGGAAGCCTCGGGAGATTTAATATGTATAATTAAAATCGCAACAAGCATTATCGGTAATGTAATTATTCCGATAATCACGGCGGACAAAAAATCCGCAGTCCGTTTTACCGCTTTATAAAACAAACTTCTCGCCCCTTAAATAATAACTCTTTTAAATGCAACCTGAAATGCTTCGGCGTAGTTACAACCGGACTGGCTTCCCCTGTATGCGGCAAGTCCCTTTAAAGCCTCTGTGCTTCTCGGGTGAGGATAGTCTCTCATAACACCCTTATAAGCCGCAAGAGCCTTTATTTTCATCTCTACACCGTCTTCACCGACTTCTGTAAAAAGGTTCGGGTCAAATTTATTAACCGCACTGTTTACACACCATTCTGTAGAAGAAGGAACTTCCATATACCAAAGTTCGGAAAGCGGTTTAACATCACTGCGGCGTTGGAATATGCGTATTGCCGCCTGACAGGCTAATGCAGTCTGATAGTGGTCATTATTAACATCACCCGGGTGATGTGTAATTATTACATCGGGCTGTGACTTTATTATGGCACTTTCAATAAACTGAACAAGCTTAAGGTGGTCAACATTATTCATTTTAATATTGGGAAAATCTGCAAAATATTCATTTTTAAAACCGATAATGTCAAAACTCTTTTTCATATCAGCCTTAAACTCATCATCATCGGGTTTTAATGCTCTCGCGGTAACTTCACCGCACATTATGCAGATATCTGCTTCATTGCCTGCTTTTATGAGTTTGTAAAGTGATGCCCCCGCACCGAGAACTTCATCATCGGGATGTGCCGCAACAACTAAATATTTCATAGTTTTCATTCCTTAATAAAATAATTATTCGCCGTCTTTAGTTTCTTCCTTTTCGGTTGCGGATTCTGCTTTTATTTCTTTTTCGTCTTCGGGTTTTTCGTTTTTATTTTTATTTTTGCGACCGAATAACGGCTTTCTTTCTTCGCCGTAACCGTAACCGTAACCATAGCCGTAACCATAGCCGTATCCGTAACCATAGCCGTAACTTCCGTAACCGTAACCGTGGCTGTAGCCGTATCTTGAATAGTTCTTGTAACGACCGTAGTAAATACCGTTGCCGTAGCCGTAGTTTTCGCCGTAACCCGTAAGACCGGACTGCGCACCGTTAAGAACAACACCGAGCATTCTTGCGTCGGTCTGAAGAAGTGCATCTATACCGTCCTGAACTTTCGTTGTTCTTACCGCATCCTGAAGTGTTACATACAAAGCAACATCGCAGGCTTCTGCAATAACAACCGTATCCGAAACAAGTCCGCACGGCGGAGTATCGACAAGAATATAGTCGTAATCATCACGAAGAGAATCAAACAGACTCTTAAGAAATCCGACTTCTATAACTTTCCAATATTTATTATTCTTTTTGTTAAATCTCAGGTAATACAGACCGAATTTATCAATGTAGGCTATGGAATACTTATCGTTAACTATTTGGTATTCGAGCTTATCCGTATCTATGCCGAGCGTAGGACCTAAACTCGGGTTTCTGAGGTCGCATTCTACAATAAGAACTTTTTTACTTGTAGCCTGAAGCGAAAGTGCAAGATTTACGGAAACCGTTGTTTTACCTTCACCCGGAGCAGTACTTGTTACAAGAATAACCTTTTCATCTTCTTTCAGAAGGTGCATAAAACTGTTTCTGTAAACACGCACGGATTCTTTAAAACCTCTGCCGACCTTTTCATTAGTGATTAAAATAGAACGGTCAATTTCTTCTTTTTTATATTTTTTAAATATAACCTCCGGAAGCACGCCTACAACCGTCTGTTTTAATTTATTGTTTATATCATTTCTTGTTTTAACCGTCTGTCTTAAAACGGCATAAAGGAGTATCCAGCAAATACCGATTAAAAATCCTATGCCCAAACCTTTTATTGCCGTCGTGTATGTGAATTTATTAGACGGCTCTGTGGGCAGTTCCGGTTTGCTGATAATTGCAAGTTTAACATTACCTACAAGGTACTTCGCCGCCGAAGGATAATTTTTCATGGCGGAAAGCAAAACATTATATGTTGTGCTTGCATCACCGCCTACTGCCGTCATCGTAAACATATTAGTGGATTCAACGGCGTCTGCCGTAAGCACTACGGGGACAGCCCTTATATTCAAATCCTCGCAAATCGCTTCGTTGAGAATATTACTTGAAATAATATAAGGGAAAGTGTCTGCAAGCTGTGTAGCCGTTGCATTATCATAGTAAAAGGAATACGAAGGAAGCCCGTCACCCTCTAAAGAGTACTGTTCGGTATTAACCGTAAATGTTGCGGAAACTTTATATTGCGGACTGAAATTAAAATAACTCCTCAAAAACATAAATCCGCAAAGTAAAACTCCTAAAATTACGGAAATCCACCAGAATTTCGCAAAACCTTTCCAAATATCCGAAAACTCAAGCGAAAACTGTTTTGGCTGATTTTCTTCAGAGTTTTTGGTATTTGTTACATTTTCGTTCATACATTAGTCTCCGTTTCTTTCATCAATGTCAACCGTGGTGAGATCTATTACTTCATCTTCCTGATTGTTTTCTTCATCAAAGCCGTAATTTGAATATTTACCGTATTTACCGTATTTATCATACTTGCCGTATTTACCGTATCTTCCGTATTTACCGTACTTGCCGTAACTTCCGTAACGGCTGTATTGATTGTACTTGCCGTATTTACCGTAACGGCTGTATTGGCTGTACTTGCCGTATTTACCGTACTTGCCGTAACTTCCGTACTTAAGATATTTAGTATATTTCCCGTATTTGTCATATCTTGAATAGTGGTTGTATTCTGTTTCGTCGGAACCCATCTGACCAAAGAAAGAAAACTCATTGTGTACATCGTTAAGCACACAGCCGGCGATATCGGCACCGGTATTTTTGAGCGTAAGAAGCGTATCGTTTATAACGGAAATATAAACCGTATCCGTTCTTATAACAAGAATGTTTTTGTCACTCATTTTTGCAATACCGGTAACAGTTGAATCGACGGAAACGGGAGCAGTATCAACAATAACGAAATCTGCTTTTTTGGCAATTGCTCCGAGCACTTTTTCAAGTGAACCGTCGTCATACCATTTCTGATAATCCTTATGACTTTTAAAATTCATGGCAAGATACAGGTTAGTTTTTTTGTATCTTTTCAGTTTAAAGTCCTTGCTCGAAACATCGCCGCTTAAAAAATCGCAAAGATCCGGCATCGAATCATTTTCTTCTTCAAAAATTTTATGAAGAGCCGGTTTTTTACAGTCGAGGTCTACAAGGGCTACTATATTACCTTTTTGCGCAAGAGATAAAGCAATATTTGAAGCCACGGTTGATTTACCTTCGTTTTCGGAAACACTTGTTACTGCAAATATCTTTGAACCGTCTGTTCTTTTCATATTTTCAATCTTTGCGGCGATTTTGTTAAAGTTCTCGGAAAACCTCAGACTTAAGAAAGCGCTTTCATTTATAAGAATACTTTTTTTCTTACGTTGAATGATTTCCGAAAACTTAAATCTTTTTTTCTCGTGAGTAATGAATCCCAATAATTTGGAGTCGATTTTCTCTTCAAAATTTCTTGTGTCTTTTATTGTATCTCTTAAAACGGAAACAACTACAATAAGTATTATTGATATCGCAATACTTGCAACCGAAATTTTTATGGCGCTTGTTCTGTTCATGGCGTTAGACGGCATTTTGGGAACAGTCGGCATTTTAAGCACGCCTACGGCACCGTTCTTAAACAGATTCTTTGTAAGTTTCGGATAAACATTAAGTATGGCGCAAAGTTCCTTGTATGCGGATTCGGCTTCCTTTGCCACAACCGAAAGTTCCATAATGTTTGTGCTTTCGTTTACATACGCTCTTATACTTCCGTCAAAATTTTTGATTCCGAGGTATTCGCAAACCTTTTCTTTCATGGACGGCTGAACAAAAACCTTTGTGTAAATAGATGCGATTTCGGAAGAAGCGGCAAGTGATGCATAACCGTTCTGCTGACCTACCGCACTGTTTATTATAAGCGTTGCCGAACTCGTGTATTCCGGAGAATAAAACAAGTTGGTTGCTATATATGAGCCCATAAGACCTATAATAATCGAACAAATGATAACCCAAAAATTTCTTAAAAGGTCACGAACCACACTGTGAAATTCGATGTTGAATTTTTTACTGTTCATACTCTTGCCTCCGTCATTCAACAACCGCATACAAAGCGGTGTGACCTTTCATGCCGTAACTGTCTGTTGTGTAATAATTAACCGTATACATACCCGGTTCATTTTTATTATAATCCGTTTTTACCGAAACCTCTAAATCTTCTTCAACACCGGTGCTGTCTACTGTATCTTTAATATACCTGTTCCAATCAACCGATTTTCCTCTTTTAACATATATAAGGTATTCACTCAATTCGATTACCGGCATACTTTTTGATATTTTTTCAACGTGAACGGGAAGTTTTATCTCCGCCGAATCACCTTTTGAATTCATAACAGATGCTACAAGAGTATATGTGCCCTCTTTATCTGCCTCGAAATCCGGAGAATAAAGTATGACATTCTGAGAAATATCGCCGTCAATAGCATCCTTTGCTCCGACAGTGCCCATAACATTAACATTGCCGTAAACCGAAAATACAAGTGATGAGTTTAAAGTAAATTTCGGATGCGTATAATTCTTATAGTGAATCCTGCGTGTTGCAGTTGATATATGATTATCGTAATCGCTTACCGCATAAGTAACTTTACAATAACCGAGTTTTGTAAATTTGGAAATCGATTCAACGATTAGGCGATTTGTAATGTCACCGTCTTTTTCATCAAAAGCCGTTACGCCTTTAAGAAGATCTTCATCCGAAGCATTCACAGAAACCTCTATCAATTCGCTTTCCAATTTAATTTCGGGAACCGTCTTATCTCCCAGAACATTAACCTTGATATAAACAGCTATAAAAGCTATCGTTACCAAAACAGTCAACCCGGCAACAATGCCGCGCAAAAATCTCATTAACATAATATAAAATACTCCACTTCTGATTCTGTTTGATATATTAAACTTAATAAACAATTATTCCTGCCTCAATAAACCCTTCTAAACATTCCTCAACATCGTTTTTCGCAGTATCGTAATCAACATCGTACCGCTCCGTAACTTTTTTTACAATTTCATCTGCGGTAATATCCTCACTGAAACAGTCATACACAAATGCACATGTTTCGTTCAATGAAACAAGACCGCTTATTTTTTTTGATGCCTCACCTATCGGCACAAGAAAAACATCGTCAAAAATCACACGCTTAACAAAATCTTCGCTTCTTTTCATTTCTTTTTCATTTCCTCTGCTGAATTTTTATAATTTTCCGCAATGCTTTCAGACATTTTGCACAGATATGACGGAACTTCATTATACTTTCCGGTTTCACAAAATACCGATGCGGCACAAACATTGCAAACATTTCTGTATTTACAGTTATTGCATTTTGCGGGAAGAACAACCTTTTCGGCTTCTTTAGTAACAAGTTTCCAGCACCCGGTAAAACCCAATTTACGAACATCAACATTTTCGTTTGCCGGAAGCATTCCGCAAAAATTCATTTTTCCCTGCCAGTTTATCCACGAAGCAGACGAACCCGCTCTGCAACGAATTCCCGTTCCTTCCGCATCATCTGTAGGACAGTCTTTTTCTTCGTTTAACTCCAAAGAATTTGTTATACGAAAAGCCCGTTCTCTGAAAGTTTCGGCGGAAAACTTATCCTTGTCTATCAATACTGAATATTTTGCTGCTTCTTCCGGGGAAA
The DNA here is from genome assembly GCA_045641485.1 of Acutalibacteraceae bacterium. GTDB lineage: Bacteria > Bacillota > Clostridia > Oscillospirales > Acutalibacteraceae > DTU089. The sequence goes on along the minus strand of JAZUHA010000138.1, from coordinate 4,638 downwards.
ATCTGCTGCCGTCTTTATTTATCCTCGATGACGGATACATATATGATGATGCTCTCAATATAATGTCATTTTCCTTACAAAAGCTGTTTATTTTCCGGTATTCCGAAGCATTTTCGGGAATAACCGTACAGTTTATTACAAATTTTATACCTGCCTCTTTAAGTTTTTTAATATTCCCGATTACTTTTGAATACGCAGGTACGCCGCAAATTTTTTCATACGCCTCATCGCTCATTCCGTAAAGAGAAATATTCATACGGTTAGGGGGAAAGCGTTTTAAAAGTTCTATATGCTCATCCGTAATCAGGGAAGCATTTGTATTGATTGATAAAATAAATCCCATTTTTGCGAGAGATTCATATATTTCGGGAAAATCCTCACGAATAAACGGTTCACCGCCGGTGAGGAGAATAAACACAACACCGACATCTCTTGCTTCCTGTGCGACTTTTATCCACTCACCTGCGGAAAGTTCAAATTGTTTTTTGTCACAGCCGCCGTCGCAAATATAACACATCTTACACCGAAAATTACATCTTGATGTAATTTCAAATGTCGTAGATACGGAAACATTATTAACCCTTGCTTTTGAATGCAGATATTTCACTATAAATGCTTCCGTCTGCTGTTGTTTCAGTTCCATAATACCTCTTCCAATTTATCTGCCGCACTTTTGTCCGGCAAACATTTCATATCGTACATTTTTGTGTTTTTACAAATATCCACGGTAATATCAAGTACTTTTTCTTTATAATCTTCACTTTCACTGAGATTGGAGTATAAAGTTAAAAAACACTCTTTTTTACTGTCAATGAAATTCACCGTGTTTTCGGTATCTTTATCAAGAAACACAATGGCACGAACAGGCTTTGTAACATCTTCCGATATATGAGAAGACCCGCAATACGGTGAACCGTACGCATAAGTTTTTCCGTCGTGCACTTTTAAAATCGCACGGTCTCCGTTTACCGTCACGGCATTTTTGCTTTCCTGCCAGATTTTTGCCTGAGTTGATTTGCCGTGCTGTTTCGGTGCAGAAAACAAAACCGCTTCACCTTTATATACTATATATGAGCAGTGGCAAAGCACCGCACCGAACGAGGCAAGAATCCTCGGCAGATTGACTGCGGAAAAAATCAGAGAATCCCATAAACCGTTTTCATTAAACACGGTCAGTTTAATATTATTTCCGTCATATACATGGCAGGCATACTCTGTATTTTCACCATAGTACGAACGGTATACCGTATGTTTACCGTCAAAATATACATTCTCATCACTGTATGAATACAGGAGTTCACCGCAAACAGGCGGGAGACTGCCGGTTTTAATATCTATTACGATATCGGCACTGCAATCAGCCTTAATAAAAGGCTTGTACATTTCACTGTCTGCAATGTGTTCATCGCTGTTCACACGAAAACCGATGCCGCCGATAACATAGCATTTACTCTTCATAAGTTATATTTACCACTTCATCAAAATGATACGAAACACGCTGTTTCACTTCGCCGTTTTTAATTCCGTCAAAAACAGCACGGTATGTTATTCCTCCGAAATAGCCGTTTTCGTCTTTTTCCTTATAATATACATAAACTTTTCCGGGTATATCCTTTCCGCTTTCATTGGATATATTTATGGTATTCGGATACGGGTGCAAAGTAAACACATCTTCTAAGAGTGACGGCGGTTTTATATATTCCGTACAGTACTTAACATTTGACGATTTAAAACCGTCATTTTTTGCAAGAGTTTTCTTTTCACTGTTTAAAACAGTTGTTACACTGCCGCCGAAAACCGTACTCGCTTTAAAATGATAAGAATTCTTTTTTGTTATTACATCAAATTCAACATATTCGTAATCTTTTTTGCCGGTGTTTTTAAGTTTTACAGAGGCTATATTCTCAACCTTTTCATTACTTCCGTCTTCAACGAAATCGCCTGAATAAAAGGACAAATCGGTAATAACAAGATCATCTGTAATATTAAGTTCTTTAAATGTTTTTCCGCCCGAGTTTAATACTCCCGTTAAAACAAGAACTGCAAAAACAGCGGCACATAACAAAACGGCGGAGCATATTATGATAATAATGTTTTTCTTTTTTTTCATACTTCTCCCTGAATACTGTTTTATTCCGGACATACCTACACTAATACAGTATTATTATAACTGATTTGTCTGTTATTGTCTACACAAAAATATTATATGAAAATAAAAATTAGTTTAAACATATTAGTCATTTTGACGAAAAACCGAACTTTTTCACCAAATTTTCACAATAAGTCGCCGACTATGTCAGTTTTATATAAACAAAACGGCAAATAAACACATCTTTGTTATAAAAATATCAAAGATGAAAAGTAACAATCCGATGGGAAAATTGTACCTTAAAAAACAAAAATATTGCAATTATTCTTCCCTATGCTATAATAACAACATCATTCTTTATGCGGTGATGACTTTGAAAAACATAAAAAAAGAAACCCTTGCCAAATTGAGCATGGTTTTTTCGATGGCGTTATTCGGAACAATCGGGCTTTTTGTTAAATATATCGGTATGCCGTCAGGTTTTATAGCATTGATAAGAGGGCTTACCGCTGCCGCTTTTATTTTTTTGATAATGCTCATAAAAAAAGAACCGTTATCAAAAGAAATAATTAAGCCGAAACTTTTACTTTTGATTTTATCGGGTGCATGTATAGGCGCAAACTGGGTACTTCTTTTTGAAGCTTACCGATATACTACCGTAGCAAAAGCCACGCTTTGCTATTACCTTGCTCCGGTTATAGTTGTTGCCGTTTCTCCTTTTTTATTAAAAGAAAAACTTACATTAAAGGAAACAATTTGCGTTATCGTTTCACTTATCGGAATGACTGCCGTAACGGGTGTGTTTGAAACTCACTTCAACAAAGCGGAAACACCCGGGCTTCTTCTCGGATTCGGCGCCGCCCTTCTTTATGCCGCAGTTGTTATACTTAATAAAAAACTTTCCTCCCTTTCCCCGTTTGTAAAAACTTCTTTTCAGCTTCTTTTTTCCGCCTGTGCCGTTTTACCGTATGTAATTTTTCAAACCGACTTTAAATCTTTTGAATTTTCAACCTTTTCCGTTACGATGCTTGTAATAGTCGGCATTCTTCATACCGGAATTGCATATACCGTTTATTTCGGCTCAATAAAGTATGTAAAAGCCCAGTCAACCGCCGTTATAAGTTATATTGATCCGGTCGTTGCGGTTTTGCTTTCCGTTTTCGTTCTTAAAGAAAATATTACTCCCGCAGGCGTAATCGGTGCCGCCGCCGTACTTATTTCCACCCTTATAAGTGAATTACCGGAAAAAACCAAATCCGAAAATATAATCAACTGATATACATATTAATTAAATAATTCCGAAATTTTTTCGGTTTTTCGGGATTTTTATAAATATTGTATTGATAAATGATAATTCGGGTGATATAATTAATTCACAATATTTTTCGGGGTATTAGCTCAGTTGGTAGAGCGTATGGTTCGCATTCATAAGGTCACCGGTTCGATTCCGGTATACTCCACCATGTAAAAGCCCACTTTTGTCTACCGGACAAAAGTGGGTTTTTACAACGAAATTTGCCCTGCGGGCAAGTGAAATAGTTTCGCTGTGAAATATTTGCTTTGCAAATGTGAAATGTTCGCTGATGCGAACGCAGCAAATTTCATTTCACATCCGAGCAAAGCGAGGATAATTCACAATGCCGAAGGCATTATTTCACGTTGCGAAGCAACATTTCACTCGTATTTTGACCAAATGATAAAAATATGATTTGCCTTAAAAATGTACCTTTCGGAAATTTCCGTTTCTGTGAAAACTTAAATTCGCACATCACGAAACTTCAACCGCATTACCGTCTTTACTGACTTTCATTACAACTTCTCTGTCTTTAAAAGTCAGTCTTATCTCGTTTTTATTTCCGAGATACTCTTTAATATGTGATTTTAAGAACAGATTATTGAAACTTTTAACAACAATCCATTTTCCGTTGCCGTCTGTTATCTCACAAATCGAGCCTTTGGCTTTTTCCGCTATATCATCGGGCAAAAATCTTTTTGTCGTAACAACGGTCATACCGTTATTCTGAACGCAATCTCTTACATCTTTTAATGTTTCGTCGGAAATATACACTCCGCAAAGGAAACAGAGTTTAAGAGAATCAAGCGTTTCTTTTCTTACCTGATGGTCAAAAACGGCTGTGCTGTTAAATGTCGTAAAGGAGCGGTGTTTTTTAAGCGAAGCGGGTTTTAACATATCCCACGAAATACCGCTTTTTGAAGTTTCTCCGTTTGTAAGAAGTTTAAAGACTTTTATATATTCCTTTGACTGATAATTCGGTTTTATCTTATCGTTTCCGAAAAGAACACCTTTAAAAACAACCGGCAGCCACTGACCGTAATATGTATCGTCATAACGGATAATACCTATTTCCGGTCTGTAATCGCTTACATCGTAAGTTCTTGTTTTGTCTTTGTATTCTTTGCAGAACTGCACAAATTTTTTGCCGTAATCGTTAAGTTCATTTTCCTGACTGTCTTCAACCGTCATCGCATGAATGCTCTCGCTGTAAACCTCGTTTACACCCGAATAATAAGCAAAAACAAAGTTATTA
>JAZUHA010000137.1:0-9090 GCA_045641485.1 Acutalibacteraceae bacterium | reverse complement strand
ATTGAGCATTGGATCAACAACTATCCGAGAAGATCTCTTAAAGGTCTTTCTTCTAATATGCTTATTAAACAAATTTTGGTTGCTTAACTTTGTGGAATCTTTATATTGCAATTTATAATTAGGACTTTAATTTTAAAAATCTATTGACAATACAAAATAACAGTGATATCATAACTCCATATTGAATATTAAAAGCTGTGACGAAGACGGAAAAAGAAAATTTACTCAAAGCGAGTCGGGTTTGGTGTGAGCCGGCAGTAAAGTTCTTTAATTCCCATCACTTCCGAGCTGAAAGAATGAAAGGTTTTTAACTGTCAGTTCTTTTCGTGATTGCTGCGTAAAGGCATAAGGCTTATATGAGTCTGAGTGGCACGAAAGTGCAATTTGAGTGGTACCGCGGGTAGTTTTACTCGTCTCAAGTTTATTCTTGAGACGGGTTTTCTTGTTTCTATTATTTATCGGAGGTTTCTTTTATGGATTCACAGTCAACAATGAATCAACTTAAAGAGGTTGCATACCGTATTCGTGAAATGCGTGAGATTATGGGTTATTCCGAAGAATATATGTCGGAAAAGACCGAAGTCTCTTTAGACGAATACAAAGCTTATGAAAACTGCGAAAGGGATTTGCCGTTTACATTTATTCATAAATGCGCTCTGGCTTTCGGTATGGAACTTACCGAACTTTTAGAGGGACGTACGGCAAGACTTTCCTCATATACCGTTACAAGAAAGGGCAAAGGTCAGCAAACCGCCAAGGAAGACGGCATAGCAATAGCAAACCTTGCTCCCGAATTCAGAAATAAAATAGCAGAGCCGTATTGGGTTACTTATGAATATTCCGAAGAACTTCAGAAAAAACCGATACATTTGACAAAACACAGCGGACAGGAATTTGATGTTGTTTTCAAAGGCTCACTTCTTGTTCAGATAGGTAAAAACAAAGAAGTTCTTCACGAGGGCGACAGTATTTATTACAATTCCTCAACTCCTCACGGAATGATAGCCGTAGGCGGAGATGACTGCGTTTTCTGTGCCGTCGTTTTACCGGGTGAGGAAACACAGGAGAATATTATAAGAAACAGCATTGTTTCCGCAAGACCTGCGGAAAAACTTCTTTGCGAAAAATTCTGCAAGGTTACGGAAGACGAAAACGGTGCTTTACAGAATATCAGATTCGAGAATGCGGACAAGTTTAATTTCGGATATGATGTTGTAGATGCAATAGCACAGAAATACCCAGATAAACTTGCAATGATTCACCTTGATGTTAATAAAACCGAAAGAAAATTCACTTTCTCGGATATGAAAAAAGAGTCTGCAAGAACTGCAAACTACTTTAAATCTTTAGGTATCAAAAAGGGCGACAAGGTAATGCTTGTATTAAAACGGCATTATCAGTTCTGGTTCTCTGTGATAGCACTTCACAAATTGGGTGCTGTTGCAATCCCCGCTACATATCTTTTGAAAGAACACGATTTTGAATACAGATTTAATGCCGCAGGCGTTTCCGCTATTGTCTGCTCGGCAGACGGTGATATCTGCAGTATCGTAGATGCTGTTCAGGATAAATGCCCGACACTTAATACGAAAATAATCGTAGGCGGCAAAAAAGACGGCTGGCACGACTTTAACGAGGAATATTCATTGTTTTCAAGCAGTTTCCGCAGAAAAGAAGATACTCCCTGCGGTGACGATACCGCTCTTATGTTCTTCTCTTCCGGTACAACGGGTGAGCCGAAAATGGTTGAGCATAAATATACTTATGCTCTCGGTCATTTCGTTACCGCAAAATACTGGCATTGCTGTGAGCGTGACGGTTTGCATCTTACAATTTCCGATACCGGCTGGGGTAAATCACTGTGGGGCAAACTTTACGGTCAGTGGCTCTGCGAGGGCGCCGTATTTGTTTATGATTTCGACAGATTTAAGGCTTCCGATATTTTGCCGCTGTTTAAAGAATACGGCATAACGACATTCTGCGCACCGCCGACAATGCTTCGTATGATGGTCAAAGAAGATATAAGTCAGTACGATTTTTCATCGGTTAAACACATGACTACGGCAGGCGAGGCGCTTAACCCCGAGGTTGCAAAGCAGTTCTATAACGCAACGGGACTTGAAATATGCGAGGGCTTCGGTCAGACGGAAACTACTCTTACCGTTGCAAATCTTTACGGTACGCCGTTAAAAGTGGGCTCTATGGGTAAGGCTTCACCGCAATACGATATTGATATCGTGGACAGTGACGGAAATTCCGTTGCAAACGGTGAAACGGGTGAAATTGTTGTAAGACTCGAAAACGGCAGTCCGCTCGGTTTGTTTAAAGAATATTATAAAGATGAAGCAAAAACGGCGGAATGTATGCGGAACGGCGTTTATCATACGGGCGATACGGCATGGCGTGATGAAGACGGGTATTTCTGGTATGTCGGCAGAGTTGATGATATTATTAAATCTTCCGGCTACCGTATAGGGCCGTTTGAGATAGAAAGTGTTATTATGGAACTTCCCTATGTTCTTGAGTGCGGTGTTTCCGCCGCTCCCGATGAAGTAAGAGGGCAGATAGTAAAAGCAAGTATTGTTTTAACGAAAGGTACGGAAGGTACGGAAGAACTGAAAAAAGAAATTCAGAATTATGTTAAGGCGCATACCGCACCGTATAAATACCCCCGTCTTGTTGTTTTTAAAGATGAACTTCCGAAAACCACAAACGGAAAAATTATCAGAAACGAACTTTAATCGGTTCAATAACAAATATTTTTTAAATATCTTGACAAAAACATTCTGTTGAATTATAATTTATATAAAGACTGTGACGAAGAGAGATTTTTCGATGCGTTTTTCAGAGAGACAGCGGTTGGTGAGAGTTGTTAAAACGGCGAAATTTCCGTAGCTTTTGAGTCGGAAGGAAGAAAGCGCAAGTGAGTAGAGCCTTCCCGTGACTGCTGCGTAAAGGCATAAGGCTTAAAGGAGCCTGAGTGGCACGAAAGTGCAATTTGAGTGGTACCGCGGGTATTTTTTTACTCGTCTCAAAGTAATTCAACTTTGGGACGGGTTTTTTGATGTTCCGGCAGAGGTGATAATTATGAATCAGATAACAGGTCTTGATTACAAGATTATGGAAATGGCTTCCCGTATAAAGGAGCTTCGTGAAATTGAAGGGCTTTCTGTTGAAGAAATGGCTTTAAAAACAGATGTGTCCGTAAGTGAATATATTGAATGTGAAAACGGTAAAAGGGATTTGAACTTTGCTTTTATTTACCGTTGCGCTTTAAGTCTTAATGTTAATGTTACCGATATTATCGAGGGTGTAAGCCCTACGCTTAAATCATTGACAATAACAAGAAAAGGTGCGGGGCAGGAAATAGGCAATGCTCACGGTATGAGTTACTATAACCTTGCATACGCTTTTCAGAACAGAATAGCAGAACCGCTTTATGTAAACTGCATTTATGATGAAAAAGCACAGAATGCGGATATTGAACTGACGACTCACGAGGGACAGGAACTTGATATAGTTATTTCCGGTCACTTAAGAATACAGGTGGGCGGTCACAGCGAGATATTAAATCCCGGCGATACCGCTTATTACGATTCCTCCACTCCTCACGGAATGATAGCCGTAGGAGGGGAAAACTGCGAATTTTACGCTATTGTTCTTAACCCGACGGGTGAGCCTATACCGGAACTTGCTCCCGTAAAGGCGGTTGAAGAAACAAAAACAATAGTTCAGGATACAAAGAACCGTATATATAAAAAATATATTGATGTTGAAAAGAACGATAAAGGAACACCCGTAAAAATTTCCTTTAAAAATATCGAAAAGTTCAACTTTGCTTTTGATATCGTTGATGAACTTGCAAAGAAAGATCCCGATAAACTTGCAATGTTACATATATCAAAAGACAAGACCGAAAGAAGAATTACATTCTCCGATGTAAGTAAAAAGTCAAATATGTGCGCAAATTACTTTAAGTCTTTGGGAATTAAAAAAGGCGACAGGGTAATGCTTGTTTTAAAGCGCCACTATCAGTTTTGGTATGCTATGATAGGTCTTAATAAACTCGGTGCCATAGCCATTCCGGCAACAAATCAGCTTCAGGACCATGACTTTTCTTACAGATTTAAGTCTGCGGGTATTGAAACGGTTATCTGTACCGCAGACGGTGATACCGCACATCAGGTGGATTTAGCCTGTAATGAGTGCGGAACAGTAAAAAATAAACTTATAGTAAACGGTACCCGTGACGGCTGGAGAAACTTTGACGATGAGTATATCCTCTTTAATTCCGAGTTTGAACGGGGAAGCGATGCTCCGGGCGGAGACGACCTTATGCTTATGTTCTTCACTTCCGGCACATCGGGTTATCCGAAAATTGCCGCACATAACTATAAGTATGCTTTAGGTCATTTCCATACGGCAAAATACTGGCACTGTGTTGACCCCGAAGGACTTCACTTTACAATATCCGATACCGGCTGGGCAAAGGCTATGTGGGGTAAACTTTACGGTCAGTGGCTTTGCGAGGCTGCCACATTCGTTTATGACTTTGACAGATTTGATGCCGCAGATATTCTGCCGATGTTTGCAAAGTATAAAATCACGACATTCTGCGCACCGCCGACAATGCTCCGTATGATGATAAAAGAAGATATCGGAAAATACGATTTTTCATCGGTTAAGCATATGACAACGGCAGGCGAAGCACTTAACCCCGAAGTTTACAGACAATTTGAAAAACTTACCGGTCTTCAGATTATTGAGGGCTTCGGTCAGTCGGAAAGCACAATGATTATAGGTAATCTCCGTGGTGCCTCTCATAAAATCGGCTCTATGGGTAAACCCGCACCGATTTATGATGTTTCACTTGTAGACGGTGACGGCAAACCCGTTGCCGTGGGTGAAGTCGGTGAAATCGTAATCAACCTTAAAAACGGCAGTCCGTGCGGATTGTTTACCGGCTACTATAACGACGAGGAAAAAACAAACGAAGCAATACACGACGGATATTACCATACAGGTGATACGGCATGGCGTGATGAAGACGGATTTTACTGGTATGTCGGCAGGGTAGACGATGTTATTAAATCCTCCGGCTACCGCATAGGACCGTTTGAAATAGAAAGCGTTATTATGGAACTTCCTTATGTTCTTGAGTGCGGTGTTTCAGCCGCTCCGGATGAAGTAAGAGGGCAGATAGTAAAAGCAAGCATTGTTTTAACAAAGGGTACGGAAGGTACGGAAGAACTGAAAAAAGAAATTCAGAATTATGTTAAAACACATACCGCACCTTATAAATATCCGAGACTTGTTGTATTTAAAGACGAACTTCCGAAAACAACAAGCGGAAAAATCATACGCAATAAACTTTGATATATGAAAGGATGAATGACATGAAAATTTCAATCACAAAAACAACGGCTCCGAAAGTCAAACCCGTTGATGAGTCAAAACTCGGCTTCGGTAAAATCTTTACCGACCATATGTTTATGATGGATTATTCGGCGGATAAGGGCTGGCACGATGCAAGAATAGTTCCTTTTGATTATATTCCGATTCACCCGGCTTCTACCGTTCTTCATTACGGAACCGAGATTTTTGAGGGCTTAAAAGCTTACAGAACTGAAAACGGAGAAATCCGTATGTTCAGACCTATTGAGAACATAAGAAGAATGAATAACTCCGCAGAGCGTCTTTGCCTTCCGCAGATAGATGAGAAAGACCACCTCGAAATACTTGATACTCTTGTTGAACTTGAAAAAGACTGGGTTCCTCATTCGGAGGGTACTTCACTTTACCTTCGTCCGTTTATGTACGGTAACGAGCCGCATCTCGGTGTTCATGCAGTAAAGGAAGCAACCTATGTTGTTATCTGCTCTCCCGTAGGTGCTTATTATGCCGAGGGTATTAACCCCGTTAAAATCGCCATTGAATCTGAAGATGTCAGAGCTGTAAAGGGCGGCACGGGTTATGCAAAGTGCGGCGGTAACTATGCGGCTTCTCTTCGTGCAGGTGAAAAGGCGGAAGCAAAGGGATTTACTCAGGTTCTCTGGCTTGACGGCGTTCACAGAAAATATATTGAAGAAGTAGGCTCTATGAATGTTATGTTTAAGATTGACGGCGAAATAGTTACTCCCGAACTTACGGGCTCAGTTCTTCCCGGTGTTACAAGAAAATCCTGCGTAGAACTCCTTAAAGCAAAGGGTTACAAAGTTTCCGAAAGACTTATTTCCGTTGACGAACTTTATGAAGCCGCAAAAGCAGGCAAACTTGAGGAAGCATGGGGAACAGGTACAGCCGCAGTTGTTTCACCTATCGGCTGGCTCAGTTATAAAGATGAAGAATTTGTGGTAAACGGCGGAAAAATCGGTGAAGTTACACAGGCTCTTTATGATGAGCTTACGGGAATTCAGTGGGGCAAGGTTGAAGATGTTCACCGCTGGTGCCATAAGGTATGCTGAATTACAACTGTAAAAGAGTAACGCTTTTTTGCGGTCATTACGGCAGCGGTAAAACAAATATTGCCGTAAATTTCGCAATGAGCATAAAAACAGATGAAAATGCTGTTGCCATAGCGGATCTTGATATAGTTAATCCGTATTTCAGAACAAAAGACAGTGAAAAAGAACTTAAAGAAAAAGGCATAAGAGTTGTCGCTCTTCCTTTTGCAAACAGCAGTGTCGATTTGCCGTCGCTTCCGTCGGAAACATATTCGCTTGTTCAGAACAGAAACGAATTTGCGGTTTTTGATATCGGCGGTGACGACAGAGGGGCGTATGCTTTAGGCAGATTTTCGCCGTCTATACTTGAAGAAAATAATTTTGATAATCTTTTTGTGGTGAATTTTTACCGTCCGCTTACTCCCGATGCTGAAAGTTCTTTGGAGATTATGCGTGAAATAGAAGCTGCTTCGGGTATTCCGTTTACGGGAATTGTAAATAACTCAAATTTAGGTGAAGATACTTCCTCGGAAGATATTATTTATTCAATGAAAAAAGCGGATGAATTAAGTAAACTTTCTTCGCTTCCCGTAGCATTTACTTCGGTTAGTGAGAATGTTTCGGGCTTGCCCGAAGATAAAGAGTTTTTTAAACTCAGGTTACAGAAAAAATATTGGTAAAGGAGAAAAAATATGGCAAAGGTTACATTTAATACGGACATTTGCAAGGGTTGCGGTCTTTGTGTCTCTGCGTGTCCAAAATCTCTTTTAGTAATTGCAAAAGACAAAATCAATAAAAAAGGCCATTCTCCGGCACAAATGACAGACCGGGAAAAATGTATCGGCTGTGCATTTTGTGCTACTATGTGCCCCGATTGTGTAATTACTGTTGAGAAGTGAGGTGTAAGTATGAGTGAAAAAGTTTTAATGAAAGGTAACGAAGCAATAGCAGAAGCCGCAATTCGTGCAGGCTGCCGCCATTATTTCGGCTACCCGATTACTCCCCAGACGGAACTTGCTGCCTATATGGCAAAAAGAATGCGTAAAATCGGCGGTACATTCTTGCAGGCGGAAAGTGAGATTTCCGCAATAAATATGGTTTACGGTGTTGCGAGCAGCGGTAAAAGAGTTATGACATCTTCTTCCTCTCCCGGAGTTTCTTTAAAGCAGGAGGGTATCTCTTACATAGCAGGTGCCGATTTGCCGGCACTTATCGTAAATGTTCAGAGAGGCGGCCCCGGTCTCGGCGGTATTCAGCCCTCACAGTCCGACTATTTCCAGGCAACAAAAGGCGGCGGACACGGCGACTATCATCTTATCGTTTTAACTCCCGCTTCCGTTCAGGAGATGGCAGACTTAACGGCACTTGCATTTGACCTTGCGGATAAATACCGTATGCCCTCAATGCTTCTTGCAGACGGAACTATGGGACAGATGATGGAGCCCGTTGTTCTTCCCGAAGAAAACATCAACACGGTAGAAAAGCCGTGGGCTGTTACGGGTACGGGAATGAAGAGAAAACATAACATAGTAAACTCGCTTTATCTTGTTCCCGATGAACTTGAAAAAACAAACTTCGAGCGTTTTGATAAATATAAATACATTGAGGAAAACGAAGCAAGATACGAAAGTTTTATGATGGACGATGCGGATTATTGTGTTGTTGCTTTCGGTATTGCGGCACGTGTTTCCAAAAACGCCGTTATTGCCGCACGTAAAGAGGGTATAAAGGTCGGTCTTATAAGACCCATTACCGTTTGGCCGTTCCCGAAAAAACCTCTTGCAGAGGCGGCAGACAAGGTTAAAGGATTTTTGAGTGTAGAACTTTCCATGGGACAGATGATTGAAGATGTTCGCCTTGCAACAAGTTGCAAAAAACCGGTTGAACTTTGCAACCGTGCAGGCGGTATGATTCCTTCACCCGAAGAAGTTTTACAGTCAATTAAAAAATTAGCGGGAGGTAATAAATAATGGTAGTATTTGAAAAACCGAAGAGTTTAACAGATAAAGAACTTCATTATTGCCCCGGTTGTACCCACGGTATTATTCACAGATTGGTAGCAGAGGCTATTGATGCTTTGGGTATAGAGGGTAAAACAATAGGCGTTGCCCCCGTTGGTTGTGCGGTTATGGCTTATGACTATTTTACCTGCGATATGGTAGAGGCGGCTCACGGCAGAGCACCGGCGGTTGCAACCGGTCTTAAACGCTCCATGCCCGAAAACATAATCTTTACATATCAGGGCGACGGCGACCTTGCTTCTATAGGTATGGCGGAAACGGTTCACGCCGCAACAAGAAACGAAAATATTACGATAATCTTCGTAAATAATGCAATTTACGGTATGACGGGCGGCCAGATGGCTCCCACTTCTCTTCCGGGTCAGGTTACTCAGACTTCTCCCTACGGCAGAGATGTTAATACGGCAGGTTATCCCATCCGTGTTTCCGAGATGCTTTCCACTCTTGACGGTCCCGAATATATCGAGCGTGTTGCCGTTAATAATGTTAAGAATGTTAAAGCGGCAAAGAAAGCTATAGAAAAAGCATTCCGCAATCAGGTAGAGGGCAAGGGCTTCTCTCTTATAGAGGTGGTTTCCTCCTGCCCGACAAACTGGGGTATGACTCCCGACAAGGCTTTGCAGTGG
>JAZUHA010000136.1:0-8989 GCA_045641485.1 Acutalibacteraceae bacterium | reverse complement strand
GAAATGTTCTTTGATGATGCAAAAATTGCTTCAAGAGAACTTGAACTTGTTCTTACGGGTAAAGACTGCGGTCAAGAGGAGCGGGCGCCTATGTGCGGCGTTCCGTTCCACAGCGCAGACTCCTACATAGCAAAACTTGTCAGCAGGGGATATAAAGTTGCCATTTGCGAGCAAATGGAAGATCCTGCTCAAGCCACCGGTAAAGTTGTAGACAGGGATGTTGTGAGAATTGTAACTCCCGGTACCGTTATTGAAAGCAATATGCTTGAAGAGGGGAAAAACAATTTTCTTGCTTCGATTTATGTTACAGAAAAAGATTGCGGTTGTGCTTTTGTTGATATTTCAACAGGTGAAGTACATCTCGATACTTTTGCTTCGGGTGAAATTAACTCAAGAATAATGAATCAACTCGGCTGTTTTTCGCCGTCTGAAATTCTTCTTAATAAATATGCCGCTTCTTCAAAAACGCTTATAAATTTTTTGGAAAACAGACTTTCCGTTAAATATGAAGTAATAGATAAAAAAGATTATGATTTTGATGAATTATATAACCTTGTAATTGCCCGTATTGGTAATGAAAACGATAAACTGAACGGCAAAGAAGAAAGCAAATCCCTTATAATGGCGTTCGGTTCTGCCATACGGTATCTTGAAAATGTTCAGAAAAATGAAGTAGATAATATCGGTGAAGTTGATTTTTATAATGAAGATAATGTTTTGTCTCTTGACCTTTCTGCAAGACGAAACCTTGAAATAACCGAAACTCAACTTCGTCACGATAAAAAAGGCAGTCTTCTCTGGGTGCTTGATAACACAAAAACCGCTATGGGTAAAAGGCTTATCCGCAACTGGATAGAACAGCCTCTTATGAATTACAATGCGATTTTTGAGCGACAGAACGCCGTTGAAGAACTTGTTTGTGATTCTGTTCTTCTTTCTTCTCTTACGGATTATATGTCCGATATTTATGACCTTGAGAGAATAATGACAAGAATAGTTTACGGTACTGCAAATGCCAAAGAATTGCGCACATTAAGCACGACAATTAACAGTCTTGCGCTTATTAAATCTTCTCTTTCTTCGGTAAAATCAAAAATGTTAAATTCGATTTTTAATGAAATTGATTTGCTTGAAGATGTAAACAACCTTATTTTGTCGTCTATAACAGATGACCCTCCGTTTTCTGTTCGTGAAGGTAAAATGATAAGACCGGGATATAATGAAGAACTTGATACTCTTCAGGATATTCTTAAAAACGGCAGAGGATATATTGCTTCCATTGAGGCAGCCGAACAGGAAAAAACGGGAATAAAAAAACTTAAAGTAGGATATAAGCGAGTATTCGGATATTATATAGAAGTTTCAAATTTATTTAAAGAGCAGGTTCCCGAAAATTACATAAGAAAACAGACACTTACAAATTGTGAAAGATATATAACGAGTGAACTTAAAGAACTTGAATCAAAAGTTCTCGGCGCACAGGAAAGAGCGGTAAGGCTTGAATTTGAACTGTTTTCGGAAATCAGAAACAAAATAGCAAATGAACTTGAACGTGTTCGTATAACCGCAAAATCCGTTGCAAAACTTGATGTTTTGTGTTCCTTTGCTTTTGTTGCGGTGCAGAATAATTACACAAGACCGACGGTTACTACCGGCGATTTAATAAATATTAAAGACGGCAGACACCCTGTAGTTGAAAAAATGCTTAACGGTGCGCCTTTTGTACCTAATGATACTTATCTTGACTGCTCTTCTCAAAGAGCCGCCATTATTACAGGCCCCAATATGGCAGGTAAATCAACTTATATGCGCCAGGTTGCTCTGATAGTACTTATGGCTCAAACCGGTAGTTTTGTTCCGGCTTCCTCTGCGGAAATTTCCATAGTAGATAAAATTTTCACAAGAGTGGGCGCTTCAGATGACCTTGCGGCAGGGCAGTCCACGTTTATGCTTGAAATGTCGGAAGTTGCCGATATTTTAAAAAATGCCACAAATAAAAGCCTTATTATTTTTGACGAAATCGGCAGAGGTACTTCTACTTATGATGGTATGAGTATTGCAAGAGCAGTTCTTGAATACACCGCAGATAAAAAGAAAATCGGTGCGAAAACTCTTTTTGCAACTCATTACCATGAACTTACGGATCTTGAAAAAAATGTTGACGGTATTAAGAATTTCAGCACCTCCGTTAAAAAGAGGGGCGATGAAATCACTTTCTTAAGAAGAATAGTAAAAGGTCCTGCCGACGGAAGTTACGGCGTAGAGGTTGCAAAACTTGCAGGAGTTCCTGAAACCGTTGTTAAAAATGCTAAAAAAATTCTTAAAACTCTTGAAGCACAACAGACCGTTTCGGCTTCGGAAAATATCGACTTAATTGATATTCCCGAAGAAGAGCCGGAGGAAATGCAACTTTCTTTCACTTCGGGCGGAAAAG
This sequence comes from Acutalibacteraceae bacterium, assembly GCA_045641485.1. GTDB lineage: Bacteria > Bacillota > Clostridia > Oscillospirales > Acutalibacteraceae > DTU089. The sequence goes on along the minus strand of JAZUHA010000136.1, from coordinate 6,555 downwards.
AACGCTTGATAAATGATTTGAAAGATATCGACCTTAACACACTTACACCCATAGAAGCGCTTACCAAACTTTACGAATTACAAAAAGCGGCTTCTGAACTTTAATAAAACAAAAGGAGGGCGTCTATGCCTCGGATAAATGTATTACCGAAGAATATTTCAGATTTAATTGCCGCAGGCGAAGTTGTAGAACGCCCGTCTTCCGTAGTTAAAGAATTTCTCGAAAATTCCATAGATGCAGGTGCGAAAAAAATCACGGTTGAAATAAATAACGGCGGTAAGTCTTTTATAAGAGTAACCGATGACGGTTGCGGAATTTCCCGTGAAGATGTAAAAAAGGCGTTTTTGAGCCACGCTACAAGCAAAATTAAGCCCGCCGATGACCTCGACTGCATAAGTACTCTCGGATTCAGAGGGGAGGCATTGCCGTCGATTTGCGCCGTATCAAAAGTTGAACTTCTCACAAGAACTCCCGACAGTGATTTTGGTACAAGGTATGTTATTGAGGGCGGAGAGGAAGTTTTAATCGATGATGCCGGTTGCCCTGCGGGGACTACTTTTCTTGTTCGTGATTTGTTTTTTAACATACCCGCAAGAATGAAGTTTTTAAAAAAGGATGCGCAAGAAGGTAATTATATTTCCTCCGTTCTTGAAAGAGTGGCGCTCTCACACCCGGAAATTTCAATTAAGTTTATCCGTGATGGCAAAATTCAGTTTACTTCACCCGGTGACGGCGATTTGTCTAAAGCGATTTTTGCGATTTTCGGTAAGGAATTTAACGAAAGTTTGCTTCCCGTTGATTTTATGCAGAACGGTATTAAATTTCACGGCTTTGTTTCAAAACCGATTTTCGGTAAAAAAAGCCGTACAATGCAGATTTTCTTTGTTAATAACAGATATGTTAAAATACCGTTGTTTGTAACGGCACTTGAAACAGCATACAAAAATTCCATTATGGCAGGTAAATTTCCGGCTTGTGTTCTGTTTTGTGATTTACCGTATTCTGCGGTAGATGTAAATGTTCACCCGTCAAAAACAGAAGTAAGATTTTTTGAAGAAAAAAGGATTTTCGATTGTTTGTATCAGGCGGTATTTTCATCATTGAATGCCGATACCGTAAGACCTTCCGTTTCTTTTACGGAATCAAAGATTTTTATTAAACCCGCCGATAAAGGTGAACAACTTTCATTTTCCTTAACAGAAAGCAACAATTTTAAAAAGACCGACTGTTTTCCCGCTAATGAAACCCCGGAAAAAACGTTTTCTGTAAAAGAAACTCCCGATTTTTCCGAAGTGAAAAAATCATTTATAATTAAAGAATACGGAAATAGTGTAACGAATACGGGAACAACACTTCATTCAAGAGATAATAAAGAAGAAAAAGTATTTGATTTTCTTGAGGACGAATATATTAAGCCGAAAGAAACCGTTAAAGAAATTACAATTAAAACCGAGAAAGAAAAAGTAATTCCCGATTTCAGAATTATCGGTGAAGCCTTTAAAACATATATTTTCGCCGAACTTTCCGGACAACTGCTTTTAATTGATAAACACGCCGCTCACGAAAGAATTATTTTTAACAGATTAAAAGAAAATGCCGTAAATAATCAACAACTCCTTTTACAACCCGTTATAGTAACTCTTTCTGCCGATGAATATAATGCGGTTATCGATAATCTTTCTCTTCTCTGTGATTCGGGGTACGATATTTCCGATTTCGGTAATTGCACGGTAAAAGTTTCGTCTTGTCCCGCCGAACTTGTTACCGAGGATTTAGAGTCGCTCATTACCGAAATTGCCGGTTATCTTTCGGTTAATGTAAAAACCGTTATGCCGGAAAAACTTGATTGGATATATCATTCTTCCGCTTGTCGTGCCGCAATAAAATCGGGACATGATACAACACTTCCGGAAATGGAAGAACTTGTTCGTCATCTTCTTTTACACGATGAAATCAAATCCTGTCCGCACGGCAGACCGGTTGCCGTACAACTGACAAAATATGAACTTGAAAAGCTGTTTAAAAGAATTGTATGAGTGATAATAAAAAAATTAAAATCATAGCCGTTGTCGGACCTACCGCCTCCGGTAAAACCGCACTCGGAGTAAATATATGCAAACGCTTCGGCGGTGAAGTTGTTTCTGCCGATTCCATGCAGATATATAAGGGTATGGATATAGCCACGGCAAAACCTACCGAAAAAGAACAAGAAGGAATAATTCATCATCTTATAGATTTTGTTTCACCGTCAAGTGAATACAGTGTTGCTTCATTTTGTAAAGATGCGAAAAATGCAGTTTCAAAAATCGTTTCCGAAAATAAGTTGCCCGTAGTAGTAGGCGGAACCGGGCTTTATATCGACAGCTTTCTTAACAATATTTCCTTTTTGGAAAATTCAGATTCAACCGAAATTCGCAAAAAACTTTATGAAAAAGAAAAAGTTTTCGGGTTGCAGGCTCTTTATGATGAATTAAAAGAAATTGACCCGCTTGCCGCCGAAAAAATACATATAAATAATAAAGTCAAAATTATCAGAGCTTTGGAAGTTTATTATTCGACAGGTAAAACATTAACACAGCAAAACGGACTTTCAAAACAAAATCTTACTCCGTATGAGCCGTTATATATCGGCGTAAAATATAAAAACAGAGAAATTCTTTATGAAAAAATAAATAAAAGGGTAGATATAATGATGGAAAACGGTCTTTTGGAGGAAGCGAAGAGTTTTTATTCTTCTCCCGTTTCAAATACTTCCGTTAATGCCATAGGATATAAAGAGTTAAAACCGTTTCTTGAAAATAAAGAAGATTTGTCCGTCTGTATAGATAATTTAAAGAAAAGCACACGTCATTACGCCAAACGGCAGTTAACATGGTTTAACAGAAACCCCGATATTCATTGGGTTTATAAAGATACTTTTAAAACCGAAAATGATATAAATAACTATGTATTCAATTTGATTGAGAGTTTTTTAAGGAAGTGATACCGTGACAAAAAAACAGTTAAGACTTACATCAATTATAATTGTTGTTGTTTTAGTATTTTCCTATTTAATGTATCAGATAGTCACTGTATCAAAAGCCGATATAAAAACGGAAGTTGCAATAAAGGATACGGTTTATAACACAATTAACACAAAGTGTTTTATAGTCCGTGATGAAAATTATATAGAAAACGCAAAATCGGGAACGGCGGTTTCTTTTATTCATAACGGCGGCAGGGTTGCGGCAGGAGACACAGTTTCCATTATTTTTGATGATGAGAAGGCGGCTTCGGTATATCTTCGCAAAAGTGAACTTCAAAAAGAAATAGATCATTATAACGAACTTAACGGTCAGGCAAACCTTCATGCCGTGAATATGGATTCTTTAGATGAAAAAATCAGCAAAGAACTTGCTTCTTATCTTGAAGCGGTTGATACTCTTGATTTTTCTTCCGCTATTCAAAAAGCCGAGGATTTCAGAAACTCGGTTACAAGTAAGCAGATTTCAACCGGCTCTACGCTTGATTACTCAAAAAAACTTACCGAACTGCAAAAAGAGTTTAAAAAACTTAATAATAAAAACTATTCTTATAATGAAATTCGTTCAAAAGAATCGGGCTATTATATAGAAGGCGCTGACGGCTATGAGGATACCGTTCCGTTTGATAAAATCGATGACATAACAGCCGATGATATTAAAACCGCAATTAAATCTTCGCCCGAAAAAATCAGCAAAGATGTAAAGGGCAGAACGGTTTCAAGTTTTGACTGGTATATTTGCTGTGTCGTAAAATCAGAGCAAATGGTTAATCTTAAATCAGACCAACCTCTTTATGTTAACTTTCCGTTTGCAGGTGTGGAAAAACTTCCCGTAGATATATATAAAATAGGTGAAAAATCCGATAAAGAAACACTTCTTATATTAAAGTGTTCACTTATGAACGAAATACTTGCCGATTTACGAATTGAGGATATCGAAATTGTTACCGATGAATACAATGGTCTTAAAATTAAAAGTTCTGCCGTAAGAACGGTTGACGGTCAAACCGGTGTTTATGTTCAGTGCGGCAATCTTATAAACTTCAGAAAAATTCATATTGTATATTCCGGTAAAGATTATTCAATAGTTGATAATCCCGATGCAGAGTCGGGTTACATAAGGTTATATGACAGTGTTGTCGTGAAAGGGGTTGAAATGTATGACAACAAACTTGTCCCTTGATGATAAGTTTTATTCCATTAGTGAAAGTATAAAAATTATCCGTGAGAATATTTCGGAAGCATCGGTAAAATCCGGCAGAAATTATGACGATATTAAACTTATGGCTGTAACCAAAACCGTTGACCCATTGTATATTAACTATTCAATAGATAATTGCGGTATTGATTTAATCGGCGAAAACAAAGTCCAGGAATTTCTTTCTAAAAAAGAACAACTTCATCTCGATGGAGTCAATAAACATATTATCGGTCATTTACAGACGAATAAGGTTAATAAAATCATAAATGAGGTTGATATGATTCAGTCGGTAGACAGTGTTCATCTTGCCGAAGAAATTTCAAAACGCAGTCTCTCATTGAATAAAACAACACATATTCTTCTCGAAATAAATATAGGCGGTGAACTTTCTAAGACCGGATTCGATAAAAATGAAATTTTTGAAAATCTTGATGCAATTTCTCACTTGCCCAATCTTGAAATAAATGGTATAATGACTATACCGCCTGTCTGTGAAGACAGTAACGCACTTAACGGTTATTTTAATACAATGTCTTTGTATTATGATGATATTAAGTCGAAAGGTTTAAGAAACTTTAATATGTCGATACTTTCTATGGGAATGTCGGGAGATTATATACCGGCAATAGAAAACGGCTCAAATATGGTTAGAATAGGCTCCCTCATATACGGTGCCAGAATATATAAATAATTTTCGGAGGTAAAGATAATGGCTTTTAAGGATTTACTCAATAAACTTATGGGTGAAGAGGACGACGGTTTTGACGAGCTTAACGAAGAAGCCCGTGAAGATGATTACGCCTATTCTTCACAAAACAGAAGCACAAACACAAACGATTATGAAGATGATTACCGTGAGACAAGGCGTCAGCCCCAACGAGCAAGACGCCCCCGTTCATACGATGATCCGAATAAGGTTGTAGATATTCATACAACGGCAAAACTTCAGGTTGTTCTTGCAAAACCCGAGAGATTTGAAGATGCCAAGGAAATCGCAGACCATCTTAACGAAAAAAGAACCGTTGTGCTTAATCTTGAGGCAACTAACAGAGAAATCGCCAGAAGACTTGTTGACCTTTTAAACGGTGTTTCTTATGCAAACGGCGGTCAGTTAAAAAGAGTTGCAAACAACACTTATATTATCACACCTTATAATGTTGATGTAAGCGGTGATTTAATTGACGAACTTGAAAATACAGGTGTATTTTTCTGATAAATTAAAAGAAACGGTGGTGTGGATATGTTAACTCCTCAGCAAGTTAAAGATTATGAGTTTAAACTTTCCGGAAGAAATACATATAAAGCGGATGATGTTGACTCATTCTTTGCGGAACTTACAATCGATTATGAAAAAATGTTCAGAGAAAATGCGGAACTTATTAAAAGAGTAAATCTTCTTGCCGATAAACTTGAACAATACAAAAATGATGAAGATAAAATAAAAGGTGCCGTTATGACTGCACAAAAAGCGGCGGATCTTATTGTAAAAGATGCGGAAATTTCCGTTGCCGACAGTAAAGTTGAGGCGGAAGCAGTCCTCAATGCCGCAAAGAGTGAAGCGGAACTTATTAAGTCTGATGCCGAAAAACAGGCTGTTGCCGATTCCGAACTTCTTTTGTCAATGACTCGTGATAAAGCTCGGGAGATAATAAGAAAAGCCAAAGAAGAAGCAGAAAGAATTATTATTGATGCCAAATCTTCTGCGCAGGATAAGGTCGGTGCGGCTACAAGAACAATTACAAGTGAGTCGCTTCATTTTGAAATGCTCAAAAAAGAAGTTTCCGACTTTAAATCAAGCATTCTTGCACAGTATAAAGAACATATAGAACTTCTTTCAAAGTTGCCGGAAATCGCCGCAGAAAAAGCAAAAGAAACAGAGACGGCGGAAAATCCGGAAGAAGACGAAGTTGTTGAGTATATTCCGTCTTTAGTTGAAGAAGATTCGTCTGATGATATTATTGCGGAAGAAAATCCCGAAATAATTAACTCGGCATTTGAAATTAAGAATGTTTCTTTTGATGATGATTTCATTTACGGTGAAACCGAAACCGTTGAAAATGGTGAAGATGTTGCTACAGATGAAGTTTCTGATGTTGCACAAACCGAAGAACAGATTTCAGCAGAGAATTTTGACAATTCCACCGAGTTTGATGCAGGTGCTGCCGATTCAGAGGAAGAAGAATTTGATTCCGAGCCCGTAATCAAAACGACCTTGCCTTATGACTTTTTTAATGATGAGGGTGCATTGGAATTTGTTGACGAAAATGACGAAAAGTCAAAAGTGAATGATGATAAGCAGGAAGAAACCGTAAATTCTGATTTTTCTCTTGAA
>JAZUHA010000135.1:0-3368 GCA_045641485.1 Acutalibacteraceae bacterium | reverse complement strand
AGGCGCTTTAACTGCCTTTCGTTTAAAAATCACAAAATTCCAAATTTTATCTGTTAATTTCATTATACACACCTATGATTATACTGATTAAAATATTTATATACACTATAAATTATTTTTCTTATTTTAATAATTCGTAATAAATTCTTTGATGCTCGGAATTAAATAACTGAGGATCAAGTTTTTCTCTGTACCACAAATATTTACTGTCCCGCTTCCAACTGTGTGTTAAGGCAAAATTCAATGTTTTTGTTAAAGAAACAACATCTTCCGACTCAAACACATAGCCAAGGTTGTTTTGAGTAATAGTGTCACTTAAATTGCCGTGAGAAGGTCCGACAATACATTTATTCAACTGAACGCCTTCGGCTAACGGTCCGCTTGCACCGCTGAAACTCTTTCTGTAAGGCAACACAATAATATCAGAGGCGTTAACAGCCATATTCAATTCATTTTCTGAAAGAAAATGTAAATTTGCAAATACCTTATCTTTATAATCGGCAGTTTTTTCAGTTACATATTCTTCAGAAAAATAATTACCTCTGCCGGCAATTAAAAGTTGAAAAGGAACATTTACATTATTTAATGCTTCAAGCAAAATATCCAGACCTTTATAATACTCTGTCGTACCTATGCTTGTAATTGTGGGAATACTCTGATCTAATCCCCAAAACTTACAAGCCTCACCTTTATCAACAAACTTAATATTAAAACACGGATATCCTATAGAAATACATTTTTTCTTAACTCCGAAAGAAGTAAACAGTTGTTTTATATAATCGGAATGAACAACGGAGACGTCAAAAAAACCTGTAATTCGCTTTATACTTAAAGTTTGAATTTTTTTCGACCGAGGAACATGAAATGTTACAACAGTCTTATATTTTTTAAATTTTCTAAGACCGTAACCGAAATATCTGTAAAACATATCACCAAATAAAAAATGGATAATGTCGGGTTTTTCTTTTTTTGCAATTTTTAATATTTCTTTAATCCATTTTATGTAGACAATAAAACTTCTTTTCTTAAGTACTTTATTTTTATAAACATACTGTTTGGCGTTGATATTTTCAACTTTCTGAGGTAACACAATAACAGGTTCTGATGTTTGAGAATTGCATAACGATTTAAAGTAAGCGTAATGATGCCCTCTTACTTCAATGTCTACATACATTATCTTCATAATTTAACCTTTCTTGAGCGACAGTTAAAAAAATACGCCTCTCATTATCAAATTCTTTCTTTAATCACACATCTTATAACTTCGGGAGTGTAATCATTTCTCCTATTTCTTTCTGCGCATCTTCATTATAATATTTGGCAAAGTTACCAGCCGGAGTGAATGTCATTTCGCCCATAATTGCAACCTGTTTTTCTTCATAGAAATCCACTCTTACAAACGGAAAACCTTTTGATACAGATTCTGCAATTTTTATCATTTGATTTAACGAGACCGGCTTTTCCAATTCTTTTGTGTTTCTGTCATACTCGTGACCGTAATACAATTCATTCCAATTGAAATCAAACCAGTTTAAACGCAATTTTCCCGTTTCTCTTTCACTTGTAACCAGTAAAAACTTCGGAACACCGTCAAAACAATAAAGTTTGTAATCCACCGGCAATTTATTTTTATCGTATTCAATAAACTTTTCGCAAATAATACACGGTTTTATATGTGTATAGTGCGTTTCCGCCGAAGCGTATCCGAATTTTGTATTCAACCATTTATTAAGTTGTTTTCTGACCTTAACAAAATCTAATTCTTTCTTATCTGTACAAATAATGTTAAAAGCACAACCGTGACTGCACTTAAGCGCAAATTTATTGGGCAGAGAGTTAAAATCAATTTCATTTGCATCTTTAAAAACACCTAAAAGTTTAGGCAAATTTTCTTCATTGACGCCGTGTTCTTTTGCGTACTTACGGACAAGAAACTTATCAGCACATTGCCAAACTGTATGGTCATTATTATATAAATAAATTTTAAGCCACATCAATTTTTCGTTCAATAACTGAGGATTCTTCAGATTTAACTTTTTGTGCTGAGATACACGATACAGTATTTTGGAAAGCAAAGTCGGATTTATCCTTCCGATACAGGCAAATACTTTTTTAACAATTTTCTTAACAATTTTCTTTAACATTATTTTTTATTTCCTTTCCGTAAAACTACATATTCCTTATCCGAAACGGCATCCGACAAAATTATTCCCAGTACCATCCATAAAAATTTTTCACTCCAAAACTGGCATGAGAAAGTAACTCGCGGAATAAAGTATGTAGCACAAATAAGCATAATTTCGGAAACAGCGGTTTTCCTGTATTTAATAATGATGTAAATCATCTTAAAAGTAACTATTGCCAAAAATACAGAACCGAAAATGTAGCCGAAATTTGCAAAAACATCTAAATATAAACCGTGAGCGAGTTCAACACTTTTTTCGCCGCCGAAAGCACCCAGACCCAAAACAGGGTGCATATTTACATCATTAATTAACTTTTCATGAAGTTGAGAGCGCCCCGAATCATCAGCCAGATTATCTCTGAGAAACATAGTTAAAGTTCTGCTCGAAATACCAAACTCAGAAAAAATATCAGCTACAAAATTGATTATTTCTTTAAAATACATCACAATAAACAACGATACTATTATAAACAACGGTATAATTACGGCTTTTTTAGTAATACTGCCGTTATTAAACAAAAACACGATAAGAAGTACTGCCATAACGCTTACCAAAGGACCTCTTGAACCTGCAATAAAAATGAACAAAACCGAAGATGAAAGCAAAAAGTAATCTCTTTTATAGTGCCTTGCCCGCAACCTGAAAGCTAATATGATGGCAATAAGCATAGCCGCATAGCCGAAGGTCATACTGTAACCATTATCAAACTGGTCGCTGAATACAAAAAAACCGCCGAAAGCTACAACAGAACCAACCCATAAAAAATCAATATAACGGTATAACATATCAATCAGTGTATCATATTCAGACAGCGCCGACATCATAACAATCATAGGCAGCCAGTAGGCAAAAAACTGCCTTAACTGATACTGAACAAAATAAAGATTCAAACGCTCAATATCAAAAGCGAATGTAAGAAAAATAAAATAAAAAATAAATATTAAAAAGATAAGAGTTTTTTTATTCAGTAAATTTAAAACACCGACTTTTATTAAAACAATAAAATAAACAACAGTAAAAAACAAAATTAAAAAAGTGTTTATTTGTTCATTATATTGGTTTACATAAGGAACAGTTGCATTTAAAATGTTTTTGAAACACAAAACATACAACTGCAACATTATTACAAACGAAATAATAAAATTATTTTTCTTTGTGATTATAAAATTGGCGGATTTTTCG
>JAZUHA010000134.1:0-5809 GCA_045641485.1 Acutalibacteraceae bacterium | reverse complement strand
GACCGCTTGGCCTCCGACTTATTCAACGGCTGACGAAAGAACAAGTCCCGAAACAATGACTGCCGCCACAGTCTTGAAATTTCGTTTTTTAAATACAAAAGGCAACGTCAAACCAAAAGGAAAAAACAGAAAAACATTCATTACCATTTCACGGTAAAATTCTTTTTCCTCTGCCGCTTTTTTGAATACTTCAAACGGCATAAAATCAGCCGAATATTCACCTTTTGTCCTTTTAAAAACGGTTATATATAAAATACCGAGAACAGATATCAAACATAAAACCGCATTTATTATTCTTGTATATTTACTGTATTTTTTATTTATTCTGCCGATTAAATACGGGTAAATAAATGTTCCGCCAAACATCATAAATACAACTAATACCGGCGGGATTCTGTAAATGTACCAATAAAGCATTGTAATAATCAAAAAATACTTTAATCAAATATCAGATATCAGTATAGCCCTTTTCAAGTATATCTGCTATACGCTCGCAGGTGTGACCGTCGCCGTAGGGATTTGCCGCATGAGCCATAGCGTTGTATGTCTCTCTGTTATCAAGCAACTCCGTAAAATTCTTATATATGACATCTTCTTTAGTTCCGACAAGTTTAAGAGTTCCTGCTGCAATACCCTCGGGACGCTCGGTTGTATCTCTCATTACAAGAACAGGTTTTCCGAGTGACGGTGCTTCCTCCTGAATACCGCCCGAATCAGTAAGAATCATATAACTTCTCGCCATAAGATTATGGCAATCAAACACCTCAACAGGTTCAATTATATGAATCCTGTCGCAATTTCCGAGTTCTTCTTCCGCCGCCCGGCGAACAACCGGATTCATATGTATAGGATAAAGAGCCTTAACATCGGGATGCTCGTCCATTACTTTGCGTATAGCTCTGAACATATTGTGCATCGGTTCACCTAAATTTTCACGGCGGTGAGCTGTTATGAATATCAAACGGCTTCCGGTTGCCCATTCAAGTTCCGGGTGACTGTAATCATCTCTGACGGTAGTCTTTAAAGCATCAATAGCAGTATTGCCCGTCACCCATATTTTATCGGGACTTTTCCCTTCTTTAATCAGATTATTTCTTGAGCGTTCAGTCGGTGCAAAATTATAAGAGGAAACAATAGAAACAGCCTGACGGTTGAATTCCTCCGGATACGGACTGTATATATTGTATGTTCTCAATCCCGCTTCGACGTGCCCTACGGGTATCTGAAGGTAAAAACAGGCAAGAGCCGTAACAAAAGTTGTGCTTGTATCTCCGTGAACAAGGCAAACATCGGGTCTTTCTTTTTCAAGAACCTCTTTAATCCGGTTCAGAATGTTTGTTGTAATGTCAAACAGAGTTTGCTTTTCCTTCATTATTGAAAGATCGTAGTCCGGCACTACTTTAAATGTATCCAAAACCTGATCGAGCATCTGACGGTGCTGACCTGTAACACATACAACTGTTTCTATTCCGCTTCTTCTTTTAAGTTCATTAACAAGCGGACACATTTTTATCGCTTCCGGACGCGTTCCGAAAACAAGCATTACTTTTTTCATTTTATACCTCTGAAATCATTTTATATTCAGCGTGAAAATTCACGAACCAGTTTCTTTCCGACTCTAACCATAAACTTTGTAAAGAAATTAGGCTTTTTCTTTTCTTCTTCCTCTTCAAACACCTGACACATATCAAATTTAAAACCGTCACGTTTATATTCATCAACTCTGTCAAGATAAACCTCACGACTGATATGATATGCGGGATAATGTGTATCCATATACAAAGTTATTCCGAGTGCACCTGCTCTGATGCAAAACGGCCTGTCTTCACCCGGAATTTCAAGATTATATATCTCTTTAAAACTTACGCCTTTTTCAAGCGCACTTCTTGCAATCATAGTGCACGCACCGAGACCTTTTACTATATATAATCCGGGTGTTTTCATTTGCTCATATGTATCCATTCTGATTTTATGAGACTCCTGAAACGGTCTCTGAACATTAAAAGCCTTGTCTTGCAAGTAAATGTCAGGTATCCAAAAGCATTGAGGGGTAAGTCTTCCGTTCTTTGTCCACTGATTCCAGAACACATTTGACACAATTTCCACGTTATCAGAAAGCAACTGGGGAATTGTTCTTTTATCAATAACAATATCCGAATCTATTAAAAACAAATAATCAAATTTTTCTTTAATACAATAATCAATCATTGCATTTTTATACTCTGTCACCTTTGCAAGATTAACGGTCTTCCACCCATGATTATTATAGTCGTTTTCCTCATAATCATATTTTGAAATATCGAAAAGTTCGGTTCCTTTTCTTAAAACAGTGTCATGCGTTTGAGCAAAAGCCCGGAGTAAATCCGACGACTGCTGTTCGGTATTATCGTCCACAAAAAAATACGAAACTTCATTCAAACCCTTATCAGCTTCATCAAGCCCGCATAAAAACTCTTTTAAAATATTCGATTTCTGTTTTACCGGTGAACCAATAAGTATCCTGTTCATTTTTTCCTCCCGATTTTTACTTTTTTGATTTATTACTGTAATTTCGTTTTTATTCACCCTTATCGTTCGATCCGAAAAGCGCTTTCATCATCTGTTCGCATATTTTTTCCGGCAGTAATCTGTCTTTTATTTTAACTGCATTTACCGACATCTTTTCCGCCAGTTCCGGATTTTCTATTACTTCTTTCATACCCTGATACAAAGCATTTACATCTTTTACCGGAGTAAGAAGCCCGTTCACATGATCTTCTATCATTGCGCTTGCTCCGCCTGCCGGACAATCCGTACATACACAAGGCAGACCTATCGCAAGTGCTTCAAGCATCGAATTGGAAATGCCTTCTCTGTCAGAAGATGACACAAACATTGCGGCATCTCTGATTTTCGGATGAAGATCTCTGTCAAACGGCAATATCCTTGCAACATCTTCAATCCCCAAATCGGAGATTTGTTTGACTAATTCATCCTTTAAATAACCCTCGCCGTAAATACTGAGAGTATATTCCGGATAATCTTTGTGCAAAAGTGCAAAAGCATCAATAAGTAACGGTAAGTTTTTTGCAGAACACAACCTGCAAAAATTAACAATATCTTTTCGTCTTTCTCCGGTATATCTCTCAGGCAACTTTGTGCTGTCTAATATATTGGGAATAACATGACATTCAAGATCGGGTATAAATTTATAAAAATCTTTTTGAAAATCCGTTTGAAAAATACCGCCTGTTGCTTTTGGGTAATAACATTCTCTCAATTTCCAATATGATGAATCAGCAGAAAATTCGGTATAAGGATCTGTAAATTCTCCGAAAAATATTTTATTTTTGATCTTTTTTGAAATAATAAGCGTGGAAATATTGGGTATCGACATAAATGATACAACTATTGCATTCGGATGATTTTTAATATATTCATAAATCTGAACGGAATTAGTATACTTTAAATAAAGTTTCTTTTCACAATAATCTGATTTTTCTTTATTGAATTTTTTCAAAAACTTTAAATATATTTTTTCTGTCAAAGACGGCTTTGGGGGATAATCAAGACTGAATAAAGCACATTTTTCCGAGTCAAATTCAGCCAAATTCGTATTTTGGTTGATACAAACCACTTTAATCCGCTTGTCAACATCAAACATTACTACAGGTTCGTCAATCAGCAGTATATGTACTTTTATGTCCTCATCTGCCATATAATTTGCTATTGTCGAAATATGTCTCTCCGCCCCGCCTATATCAAGATTATGAAGCACAAATATAATCTCTTTATTCATAAAAATCTCACACCGTATACATAAATGTTTTTTCGACTTTTTCAATCAATAAATTTTCAGGATTATTTAATTATTATACTTTTAATTCTTACCAAAAATCTGAAGGAAGGTGACAACTGACAAAGATTCCATTCAAAACCCTTATCTTTAAAATCAAAGAACTTTTTGTATTTCCGCAAAATTGCATAACAGCGTTTCTTTGCGGTTTTTTTAAATTTTTTGTCATCGGTTAATTTCACTCTGTCGTATGTCCAAAGATTATAATTAAAATATCTTATTATGAGGTCAACCATATGTTCTTCATCATTATGTTCTTTAAACAACCTTATATTTTTTTCATAGCCGAGACAATGATCGTTATAGAATTTAAATGATTCAATTTTTGAATTTGTTATGCTATCCGAATTCGCTCTGTAATAATAGTACAGATTTTCATCTAAAACAACTACTGATTTTTCTTGTAGAATAACTTCAGGTATAGTATAAAAGTCCTCCATTAACATTCCGTTCACAAAACGAAAATTATCCCATATTTTTCTTTTGTATAGTTTAGCGCAAGAGTATGATAAAAAATCAGTTCCAACATAAAGTGAATCAACTGCATTTTCTAAATGATAACCAAACTCTATACTAATATCATCAACATATTCCCGGACATCAATTGCACCTGTCACAGAAATCAATTTATCACTGTCAACAGCAGCATTGTAAAGATAAAGCAAGCAATCTTTGTGAATCCAATCATCACTGTCGATGAATGTAACCCATTCTCCTTTTGCAATATCTAACCCGGCATTTCTCGCGCTGCTCAAGCCGCCGTTTTCTTTATGTATGACTTTTATTCGACTGTCTTTTTTTGCATATTCATCACAAATACACGGACAGGAATCGGGTGAACCGTCATCAACAAGAATAAGTTCAAAATCAGAAAATGTCTGATTCAAAATCGAATCAATACAACGATTTAAATATCTTTCAACATTATAAACCGGAACAATTATACTTATTCTTGCCATTTTCGGTTTCACCTCTAAATAATGTTACTGATTTTTTACTGTGCAAATTTTGATATTATTTCTTCCCCAATTTTCATAGTTCCAAACAATCGGAAGAGTGTTATAACTATCTATCACTTCAAAACAGAATGCTGTATAAACTATATCAAGATCAAATGAATGTCCCATTTTATCTGTTTCATATAAAACCAGAGTGACTTTATATTTTCCCGGAACCAACCTTATATCTTTGGTAGAAATTCTGACTGTATTATCGCTGTCAGGATAGAGTGTATCAATGTTTTGTTCAATCCCTGACTCTACCGGAATATCATATTCACTGCGAATTTCCAATCGTATGCACGGCGAATCAATTATTTTCTTTGTAAAAACAGAAATATCAAAAACTATATTTTCTTTAAATTCATAGAAACAATCTTCTTTATTAACTAACAAAAGATGTGATATTCTGGAACTACTTTCAACCCGCGAACGTTCAACACTATCGTTTGACAAATCAATATCAACGCCCATGTTAAAATCAGATTTTCCCAAATATATTTTTATTCCCTCTTCAACATTTCCATTAAACACAACTTTACCGTGGTCAAGAACAACAACTCTTTCGCAAAGCTGACGGATTGTATTCATGTTATGACTTACATAAAGAATCGTTCTGCCTTCATTTCTTGAAACATCGTTCATTTTATCAAGGCATTTTTTCTGGAACGCCATATCGCCGACGGCGAGAACCTCGTCCATAATCATAATTTCACTGTCAAGATGAGCGGCAACCGAGAAAGCAAGTTTAACATACATACCGGAAGAATATCTCTTAACGGGTGTATCAATAAACTGACCGCACTCGGAAAACTCTATAATGTCATCAATTTTTGCATCAATTTCTTTTTTTGTCATGCCAAGAATAGCGCCGTTCATATAAATGTTCTCGCGACCGGTTAATTCCGGATGAAAACCTGTCCCCACCTCAAGCATAGAAGCAATACGACCATTTAGTCCGATTTCTAAGTCGGAG
>JAZUHA010000133.1:0-2162 GCA_045641485.1 Acutalibacteraceae bacterium | reverse complement strand
GCATAAATGTTGTGAAAATTGGCGTAGTAACCGGCGTAGTAAAGGCATTTTTTGCTTTCAAAAAGTGTCGAAAACCCGCATAGTTACTCATGTTTTGCGATGTCCGTCAGTCCAACGGTTTCATTGTCGGGATTACACTAAGAAAACGGGTAAAAGTGTTCATATCCCTTTGTAACACCACATTTTCTACATCCGATTTTTGCTCATTTTCACATTTCTCTACATAACCGTTTGCAGTGAATAGGAGCATTGGTGTATGAATTGGTGTATATTGGTGTAAACTACGCAAACAGACTGTCAAACCCTTTTTCAAAGTTACCGATTTCCTGCTTTTTCAGGTCTTTGGTTACATCGGCATAAATGCCCAAAGTTGTTTGGACATCAGCGTGCCCTAAAACATCCTGAATTACTTTGATGTTTACGCCGGATTCACAAAGTCTTGTCGTGAATGTATGGCGTAAAGAATGGCAACTGAATGGGGGAAGCAATACCGGATCCTGCTCTTGTCGGTCAAGAACCTCATCATTGCAATCACGGATTATGCGTTTGATTGCCTTATTCAGCGTTCCTTGATGCTGTACTTCACCGAATCTGTTGACGAAAATAAAATCGGTATAGCAATCAATATTTGACCGTGAGGTGATACCGGCTTCTTCCTGAAACTGCTTTTCCATTACAAAGGCTTCTTTTACAGATTTCATCATCGGAATGGTTCTGACACCGGCTTTGGTCTTTGGCGTATTCACGCTGAATGAACAGCCCTTTCCACCGCCGTGATTATAGTACACAAGCGTATGGTTGATGCTGATCATTTCTTCTTCCAAATCAATGTCGCACCAACGAAGTCCTACAACCTCGCCGACACGCATTCCCGTGCCGAGCATAACCGCAAATACCGGATACCAATGCTTATACTGTGGATGATTTTTGATAAAATCAATAAACAGTTTTTGCTCCGCAACTGTCAATGCTTTTCTCTTTTCGGCTTGGAAATTGTGCGACTGTTTCAGTTCTTTCAGCACTCCGTCCGATGGATTATGGCGTAAATAGTTATCGTCAACGGCTAAATCAAACACCTGATGCAATACCGTATGTACGCTGTCAATGGTTGAAATCTGCAAAATCCGTTGGTCGGCAAGCTTGTTATAAAAACGCTTGATATCCGACTTTTGAATTTCAGCAATTTTGATTCTGCCTATATCCGAGCGAACAAACATATTGTACATATACTTGTAGTTTTGAAAGGTATTATCTTTCAAGCCCCGCTTCAAATCACACCATAACTCAAAGACTTCGTTCAAAGTGGTATTTCGTGATTCGGTTTTTATTCCGTCATGAATATCCTGCTGAATAGCATCTTCTTTTTCACGCAGTTCTTCAAGGGTGCGAGCATATACATCTTTTCGTTCGCCGTTTTTCGTTGTCCAACGATAACTGTATAAACCGTTCTTTCTCTGTACTTCACCTTTGCGTAGGGTAAGTCTGTCTTTGTCGAGCCTACGCTTGTTTTTTCCTTTCGTAGTATTTGTCATGCGAATAACTCCTTTTCTTTTTGTCGAAAAGGAACTTGAGACAAGCATATTATAGCATATTTTTGGCTCATCTTCAAGTCCCTTTCCAACATTTTGGTGTATACCGGAGAAAGATTACAGCGAATATGATTTTTCAATAAATTCGTCGAGCAAGCGGCGTTTGATCAGTCTTTTTGTACCGACCCACAGCACTAATTCACTGTGTTCATCGTCCGTCAGCTTGCGAAGTTTGTTTATCCCTATGCCGGAATACGCTGCGGCTTCGGCAAGGGTGAGTGTCGTTTTTTCATAAATAGGCACTTCATATTTCATGAGGCAACGCCTCCTTTTTTCAGATTACCTCCTTTCTCCCGGAGGCGTGGCAATAATTTTGTTTCATTTCAAAAATCTCCTTCATAAATTAAAATTCTCACCTTTCGGTGAAGGTCAGATGCCGGACACGCCGGCATCTGCCTTTTGAGGATTGCCAACTACTTTTTCTGACGGTACTTTTTCGGCATTTCGGGAAGATAGACTCTCGTTATAGGCGTCCTGTGGTGTCCCATACTCTCGCTGACATTTTTCTGGACATTCTTTCTGGCTTCGGCTGTGAGGCGTTCTACACGATTCTGGGCATAATAATACCGAAGT
>JAZUHA010000132.1:0-2496 GCA_045641485.1 Acutalibacteraceae bacterium | reverse complement strand
GAAAAAGGGCGGTTTTATTCGGAGAATAAAATAAATTTTTTTTATAAAAAGAAAACCCCGCACCCGGTTGTGCGGTTGCGTAAGTTTTTTCTCAAAACAAAATCAGTTTGCTTTGTTGAGTTTGTTAACAAGCTCGGATTTTTTGTGAGCGGCGTTGTTTTTGTGGATAAGACCTTTTGCTGCGGCACGGTCAATCTTTTTAACAGCAACCTTAACAACTTCGGACTTGTTAGCATCACCGGCATCAATAGCGGCATTGGCTTTTTTGATAGCGGTCTTAAGAGCGGTTTTGGCATCTTTGTTTCTTGCGGCCTTTGTTGCGTTAACTATTACTCTCTTTTTAGCAGATTTAATATTGGGCATTACGGCACCCCCTTTCATATTCATACAGTTTCATATAATATCACGAATAACGGAATAATGCAATACTTTTTACGACTTTTTATTAACAAATAACTATATTAGCACTCTCGTTATATGAGTGCTAATATTAACAATTTGTTCACAATTTCTTAATTTAAAAGAAATAAACACGGTCTATAATTCAATCAGAAAATATGAAAGGGGACTATATATGAATTTCCGGAAATTTACCGAAAAAAGCATAGAGGCTGTAAATTCATCACAGCAAACGGCAAGGGAATACGGTAACGGCACACTTACGGCGGAGCATTTGCTTTTGTCGCTTCTCTGTCAGCAAAACGGGCTTATAGGCGGTCTTGTTTCTGCTGTTACGGGTGATTTGAACGGTGTTATATCTGATGTCAGGTCGGCGGTGGAAAGATTGCCGAAAGTTACGGGCGGTAATTTATATATTTCCCCGGAACTTGAAACTATTCTTTTGAATTCCGAAAAAACCGCAGAATATATGAAAGACGATTTTGTTTCCGTCGAACATATTTTTCTTGCGATAACCGATAACCCTACGGAAAATATCAAAAAAATATTCGGGAAATACGGAATAACAAAAGATAAATTTCTGACTGCACTTAAAAATGTGAGAGGTAACAGTAAAGTGACAAACGAAAATCCGGAAGATACTTATGATGTATTAAAAAAATACGGCAGAGATTTAACGGAACTTGCCCGTGAAAGAAAACTTGACCCGGTAATAGGCAGAGATGAGGAAATCCGCAATGTAATAAGGATTCTTTCCCGTAAGACGAAAAACAATCCCTGCCTTATAGGTGAACCGGGTGTGGGCAAAACCGCTATAGCCGAGGGGCTTGCTTTAAGAATAGTTAAAGAAGACGTTCCCGAAAACCTTAAAAGCAAAACCATATTTTCTCTTGATATGGGTGCCCTTATTGCAGGCGCAAAATACAGAGGAGAGTTTGAAGAACGTCTTAAAGCCGTGCTTAACGAAATTCAGAAAAGTGAAGGAAGTATAATACTTTTCATAGATGAACTTCATCTTATTGTGGGTGCCGGTAAAACCGAGGGCAGTATGGATGCCGGTAATCTTTTAAAACCGCTTCTTGCAAGGGGTGAACTTCACTGCATAGGCGCTACCACTCTTAATGAATACAGACTGTATATAGAAAAAGATGCGGCACTTGAAAGGCGCTTTCAGCCCGTGCTTGTAAAAGAGCCGACTGTTGATGATACGGTGGCGATTTTAAGAGGATTAAAAGAACGGTACGAAATATATCACGGTGTAAAAATAAACGATAATGCGCTTATAGGCGCCGCGACGCTTTCCAACCGCTATATTCAGGACAGATTTTTGCCTGATAAGGCGATTGACCTTGTTGATGAAGCGTGTGCTTTAATAAAAACCGAAATGAATTCCATGCCGACGGAACTTGATGAAATTTCTCACAAAATAATGCAACTTGAAATCGAAGAAGCGGCACTTGCAAAGGAAACGGATAATCTTTCCGTTTCGCATCTTGAAGAAATTAAAAAAGAACTTTCAAAACTTCGTGACGAATTTAACGCTTTAAAAGTTAAGTGGGAAAATGAAAAAGTTTCCATAAACAAAGTTCAGAAAATCCGTGAGGAAATTGAAAAGGTAAACGGTGAAATCGAAAAAGCGCAAAACGCCTATGACCTTAATAAGGCGGCGGAACTCAAATACGGCAAACTTCCCGAACTTCAAAAAGAACTTAAAGAAGCCGAAAAAAACGGTGACGGAAAAAACGAAAATACAATTCTTCGTGACAGAGTTACCGAGGAGGAAATAGCACGGATAGTTGCAAGGTGGACGGGAATACCGGTTTCAAAACTTGTGGAAAGCGAGAGGGAAAAACTCCTTAATCTTGACGGTATTCTTCATAAAAGAGTAATAGGGCAGAACGAAGCCGTTAAAAAAGTCAGCGATGCAATCCTTCGTTCACGTGCGGGAATTTCCGACCCGAAAAGACCGATAGGCTCGTTTTTGTTCCTCGGTCCTACGGGTGTAGGTAAAACGGAACTTGCAAAATCACTTGCCGAAGCGCTGTTTGATGATGAAAAATCGCTGGTGCGTATTGATATGTCGGAATATATGGAAAA